>DATGOL010000189.1:0-10959 GCA_035306065.1 Gemmatimonadales bacterium
CGGCCCGCCCCTTCGGGGCGAGCCGTTTCGTCTTCCAAACACTCAGAAAGAATACCTGACCGAGAACTGCATCTGCCAGTTCGACCCGAGCGACTCGCTCGTGAACTGCTCGTAGTTCGGGTTGAACCGCACAACCGGCACACCTGTAGCCAGGCTGTTGCCGTTGCTCACCGAGCGCTGATCATAAAGGTTCTGCGAAGCAAAACCCTGACTCTCGAACAGTCCCCAGTCCTTATTGATCAGGTTGAGGAAGTTCACCACGTCCACACGCAGCGTGAGGTTCTGTCCACGGAAGGTGGGCAGCGACTGCTCCAGCGCTACGTCGAGCTGGTTGTGGAAGGGTGCACGGCAGGAGTTGCGCTCCATGATCTGCCCGCGCTGATCGCGAAGGCATTCCGTGTTCTCGATGAACGAGAAGAACGCATCACTCTGCTGCGCCGCAGGGAACGCATAGCCCACATCGTCGAACTGCGGAGCACGCGGATCGGCTGGCCCGGTGGGAATGTAGATCGGGTCATTCTGCGTGAAGCCGTCACCGTTCAGGTCACCGCTGGACACGTAGTTGTATGCCTGTCCGCTCTCACCACGGTAAAGCAGCGTCAGCGTGGTGTTGGTGGGCGCAGTATACGACGCCATTGCCACAATGCGGTGCGGCTGCTCGAACAGCGACGTGAAGGTGCTCAGGTCATCCTGGCGACCGGCGTACGAGCGACCATAACGATACTGTGAGAAGGCCGTGCTGGACGTGAGGTTCTGCACGTCCTTCGCCTGCGTATAGGTGTAGAACACGGAGCCGCCGAAGTTGTTCGCGAAGTTGCGCGTCAGCCCGGCCGTGAGGGAGTAGCTGTAATCCTTGCTCTGGTTCTCCACATCGAGAACGGTGCTCCGCCCAGGCGCAACGAGCGCCGGATTGTTCGGCGTGAGGCCGTAGAGCACGCGTCCATCCGGATCCGTACCAACCGGACCGGCAAGCGCACGGTTGATGTAAAACAGGTTGTTCAGCCCGCGGGTGTATACACCTTCAACGGTGGCCACCCAGCGGTTGTCGAACAGCGCACGGTCGAACGCCAGGTTTCCGCGAAGGTTCTGCGGGAACTTGAGGTCCTTGCTGAGGAGGTTCACTTCAGCACCGGCAGCCGCCTGCGTGCCGTCAACACACTGCGTGGGCGGAGTTGCAACGCTCACCGCGTTGAACGCCGGCACGCCCTGTGCCGCACGACAGGTAAGCAGCGCCACTCCGGACATGCCGCCCGAGTTCTGGAACGCGTTGGACAGCCATACGTAGGCCGGACGACCGGTGAACACACCAACACCACCGCGCAGCTGGTTGGTGGCATCGCCCGTCACGTCCCAGTTGAAGCCGAAGCGGGGCGAGATCGTGACGTTGTTCGAGGGCACCTCATCGGTGCGACGACCGAAGTCCGCCTCGATGGTGGGATTGTAGGGCGGCTTGTCGCGGAACGTCGGCGCCTCCACACGCACGCCGAGGTTCATGTTGAAGTTGTCGCTTACGGTCCACTCGTCCTGCGCGTAAACCGACCAGTTGAAGGCATTCACGCGAACGTCGCCTTCACCCTCCACCGGCACACCCACAATGTACTCACGCGCGGTTCCCGCCTCGAGCAGCTCCGGTGAATCGAAGATCCATGCACCACCGGTTGACTGCGCGAACAGGTTACGCGCCTTGTAGAACGTGTTCTGCGTTCCGATCGTCAGGCGGTGCGAGCTGCCCATCGGCATCGTGTAGCTGTTGGAGAGCTCGACGATGTCCTGATCCAGCTCGTTACCGTGCGAGAATCGCTCGGAACCGGCACGAATCGCATCCACTCCCGGAATGGTCACGATCACCTGCGGCATTCCGCTGATCGACGGCGTACGACGATCGCGGATGGTTGTGTAGCCGAGGTTGAACTCGTTGTACGAACCGTTCTCGAAGTTCGTGCGAAGCTGTGCGACGGTTGCATTCTTCTTTGACTCGAAGAAATAGCCCGCGTTGGTGAGCGGAAAGTCTGAACCGCTGAAGGAGCGGCTGAACACGTCGTCTTCCGCACCACCGTAGTTGTGACGCAGAACGAGCGTGGTGTTCCAGGGCAGAATCACGTCCAGGCGTGCGAACACGTTCGTGAGCGGATTCTCGTTGGTCACATTCGCGCCGGTGCCGAGCCCGCTCATGCCCACAGCTTCGAGCGCATTCGTAACCCTGTCGACGTCGCCCTGCGTGAGGCTGGCAGTACCGTCACCAACGGAGGGCCCGAACGCAGGCACGCTGCGCTTCTGGAACTCCGGGTTGATGAAGAAGAACGCACGATTGCGAACGATCGGCCCGCCGAGCGAGAAGCCGTACTGGAACTGCTCGAAGTCGTTGATGTAGTCCTGGCTGCGAGTGAAGTCCTGATTGCGACCGTAGGCATAGACCGAACCGAACAGGTCGTTCTGACCGCTCTTCGTTACCGCATTGATGAGCACGCCGGAGAAGTTGCCCTGCCGAACGTCGTAAGGCGCCAGCAGCACCTGATACTCCTTCACCGACTCGATACCGATGGACTTTCCACCAGCCTGTCCACCAGGCTGACCGGTGGAGCCAAGCCCGAACACGTCAGACTCCGTGGCACCGTCAATCTGGATGCTGTTGAAGCGGTTGTTGGTACCGCCGCCCGACAGACCGGGGCCTGAGCTGCTCACCTGCGGAGTGAGCGACACGAAGTCCGTAAAGTTGCGGTTGAGCGTTGGCAGGCGACGAATCATCGTGTCGCCGACAGTCGTCGCGGTTCCGCGACGCTCGGGTGCAATCAGCTGCGCCTCGGCCTGCGCGGAGATGGTGACCTCGCTCAGCTGCGTTGCCGCAGTTCGCAGAATCATGTCCACAGTGGTGTTCTGCCCGAGCTGAACACGCACGTCTTCCACGGACGTCTGGGTGTAGCCGATGCGGCGTGCGGAAACCGTGTACTGCGCGCCGACCTCGAGGCCGAGGATCGTGTAGCGGCCGTCTGCGCGGGTGGACGTGCCGGTGTTGCGACCTGTCGCTGCGTCGCGCACCCACACCTGCACGCTCTCCAGCGGCTCTCCGGCCTGGCCAGTCACTCGTCCCGTAATACCACCGGTGGTGACCTGTGCCTGCACGGGCGAAACAAAAAAGGCCCCGAACAGCATCGCAAATGTCATTGCGACTGTTGGAGCGTACCAACGTAGTCTGGTCATATTATGAAGATTGGTTGCGCGTTATGCCTGGAAACCGCGCGAGCGCGGGCTGCCTGACGATCGACGCCATCTCGCCACCGGAAAGAGGCCCCGGGGCCCACCCGCCCCGGGAGCAAACTGCCGGAGCGAGTGCTGAAAAGCTACGTGATGGCTCGAGGGGCGGGCAAGGAAGCGGTGTAACACGGACGTATAAGTGAGGTATACGGCCGACCTCGCCAGCGTCGGCGAACTCGAAGGCCGCACAGCGACTACCGGGCCACCGCCCGCATTCGGGAGCCGGATTCAGTTCCATACTCCGGCCTGCCGACCCCCAAGCGGCACATCACACATTATCTTCCTCGCCATGTCTGCTACGCTTCCGAACGCGCTGTTCTGGATCGCCGCGGTTCTCGCGATCGTCGGACAGATCGCGATACTCCATTCTACGTTTTTCGCAGTTCCAGCCGCTCGCAGCGCCGGCACGGCGCCTTCGGACACGTCCTCGGGCCCCCAGCGTGCGCTCGAGGCGCTCTGGGCCTGGCTTCCGGCAGTCGGACTGGTGCTGGTCCTGTTCCTCACCTGGCGCGCAGTGCAGTCGCCCGCCGGCGTTACCTGGAGACTGGTGGTGCCCGAAGCCAACGAGCAGCCGATAGTGCTGCCCAGAGCTTCCTCGCAGCCGGTGCCAGTCGCCCCTACCGCCGCGGACGTACCTGCCACAATCCTGCCCGTACCACTGGCCGGATCCAGGGGCGCATCCAGCCTTTCTTTCACGGCGGCCAACGGCCACGCTTCTGCGCTGAAGCGGCCGGAGGGGGCATAATGGCTATGGCAATGGCTGAAGCCCAGGGCACATCGCTGCTCCGCGACCTGGTGATGCTTACCAAGCCACGCATCATCTCCCTGCTGCTCGTTACTACAATTGCGCCGATGTTCGTGGCGGGCGCGCCATCGTGGGGGCTGGTGCTGATCGTGACGATCGGCGGCTACCTGATGGCCGGCGGCGCCAACGCGGTGAACATGTACCTGGACAGGGACATAGACACCCGCATGGCGCGCACGCGGCTGCGTCCCATACCCAGCGGGCGAATGGGCGCGCCGGCCGTTCTCGCCTTCGGCGTGGCGCTCGCCTCGGCGGCAACGTTTCTGTTCGCGAGCGCGGTGAACGTGCCCACGGCGGCGCTCGCGCTCGCCGGCTTCTACTTCTACGTGTTCATCTACACCCGCTGGCTCAAGCGCTCGTCGCCGCAGAACATCGTGATCGGCGGCGCGGCTGGCGCGTTCCCGCCGCTCGTTGGCTGGGCGGCGGTGACAGGTGGCGTGGACCTCACCGCGATCTACCTGTTCCTGATCATCTTCTACTGGACGCCGCCGCACTTCTGGGCGCTCGCGCTTCTCAAGCAGCACGACTACACGCGTGCAGGTGTGCCCATGGCTCCCCTGGTGTGGGGCGAGCGTGAGACGATGCGTCAGATGCTGTGGTACACGCTGATCCTGCTGGGCCTGACGATTGCGCCGGTTGCGTTTGGCGCGTTCGGCATGTTCTACCTGGTGAGCGCGGTGCTGCTGGGCGGCTACCTTCTGCTCGGCGTCGTTAGGGTGATGCGCGCCGAAGCGTGGACAAAGCCCGCGTGGTCCGTGTACAAGTACTCCCTGCTCTACCTGGCGCTGCTCTTCGTTGCCATGGTGGTGGACCGTCGCGTTGGCATCTGAGCGGCGGGAATGAACTCATCATCGGCCGCGCCAACTCGGGACGCAGGCGGCCAGACGAATCCGGACACGACTGCTTCCGGAAACAGGCTCAATCCGCACACCGTAACTCCGCCGCGACCCGCGGCGGCCGCGCCAGGCGAGCCCGCACCCACCCGCAAGCTCGTCTCACCACGCCCGCTCGGCAGGCTCATACCCAGGTTACGGCCCTATGCCGGACGCCTGGTGCTGGCGGCAATCGGGCTCATTCTCGCAGCCTGCGCAGCGCTGGCCTTCCCGCAGGTTGTGCGTTTCCTGCTGGACGCCGCCTTCGAGAACGGCGATCGCTCACAACTCGATCGCATTGCACTCGGCCTGCTGGCACTGTTCGCTGTGCAGGGCGCGCTGAACTTCGGGCAGGTGTACCTGCTCACCAGCACCACCGAGCGGGTGATCGCAAAGCTGCGTGAAGACCTCTTTGCGCACCTGGTGCACCTGTCGCCGGCGTTCTTCACCGAGCGCCGCACGGGCGAGCTCACCAGCCGCCTGTCCGCAGATCTCGCTGTACTGCAAACGACGCTAAGCACGTACATCTCCGAGTTCGCACGGCAAACGCTGCTGCTTCTCGGTGGCGTTACCCTGCTGACGCTAACGCACCCGCGCCTCACGACCACTACGCTCGCCGTCACCCCCGTGGTGGTGGGAGCAGCCATGTTCTTCGGACGTCGCCTGCGCCGCGCCAGCACCGGCGTTCAGGACCGCGTTGCGGAAGCCATGGGTTCGGCGGACGAAGCCTTCGCGCAGATTCGAACTGTGCAGAGTTTCGTTAGGGAAGGCGAGGAAGTGCGGCGGTTCGGCGTGCTGCTGAGTGATGTTGTAGACGCCGCCATCGCGCGCGCGCTCACTCGTGCGGCGTTCTTCGGAGTGGTGGGCTTCATAGCATTCGGCGGCGTTGCCGCGGTGCTCTGGCAGGGCGGACGCCTGGTTCTGGATGGCGCACTGACCCCCGGTGCGCTCGTGGCATTCCTCCTCTACGCGATAACGGTGGCGGCCGCGGTTGGCTCGCTTGCGTCGCTGTTCGGAGGCTACCAGGAGGCGGTAGGTGCCGTTCGGCGCGTGTTCGAGATGCTGGACATGAAACCGACAGTCGCCAACCCCGAGGAGCCGGAGACGCTGGCTGTACCGGTGCAGGGCGCGGTGGAATTCCGGAACGTGACCTTCCGCTATTCGGAAGAGCTGCCGGACGCACTGCACGACGTGTCGCTCAGCATTGCGCCTGGTGAGGTGGTGGCGCTCGTTGGTCCATCGGGAGCCGGCAAGACGACCATAGCATCGCTGGTGCCCCGTTTCTGGGACGTTACGGGCGGGAGCATTGCGCTGGACGGGCATGATGTGCGCGACCTGCTGCTGGCCGACCTTCGCGCTGCGATAGGTATCGTGCCGCAGGAGCCGTCGCTGTTCAGCGGAACGGTGCGCGAGAACATTGCGTATGCCCGTCCCGATGCGAGCGACGAGGAAGTTGCGGCGGCGGCGCGTGCGGCGCATGCGGCAGAGTTCGTGGAGCGGCTGCCAGACGGTTACGACACCCGTGTGGGCGAGCGCGGCGTGAAGCTCTCGGGCGGACAGCGCCAGCGCATTGCGATTGCGCGCGTGTTCCTGAAGAACCCGGCCGTGGTGATCCTCGACGAGGCTACTTCCAGCCTGGACACGGAGAGCGAGCGGCTGGTGGAAGAGGCGATGGAGGAGCTGCTGCGCGGCCGCTCGACACTGATCATCGCGCACCGCCTGAGCACCGTTCGACGTGCCGATCGCGTGGCGGTGCTGGATCGCGGCCGAATCGTGCAGCTGGGCACTCCCGCGGAGCTGCTGCAGGACGCTGACGGGTTGTTCTCGAAGCTGTGGAGAGGGCAGATCCTGCAGGAGTAGCAACTGGTGGAGTAGAAATGGGTGCGGAAGTGAGCGTTTAGTTCTACTCCGTGATGCTTACTTCCACGACGGTTTCTCCCTCGCCAACCTCCACGCTGTCCACCCTCACGCCGAACCGTTCGTGCCAGGTTCGCAGCTCGTACCGGCCGGGCGGGAGGCTGTCCAGTTCGAAGGACCCGTCCCGACCGGTTACGGTGAAGTACGGGTGATCGAATACGGCTACCCACGCACGCATCCACTGGTGCACGTCGCCGCGCAGCTCCAGCAGGCCGGCGGTTTCAAGTGGTTCGTGAACAGGAATCACCTGGCCGCGGTCGTTATGCAGCAGTACCGCGTGAGTATCGCCGCTGCGTGAGTTCAGCACACGAATGCGATGGAGCACGCGGTCGGAGCTCTTCACGTTGAGCGTGCCTCCCGCCACTGTCGCAACCACGCGCGGCGTCAGGCGGCAGCGTGCCGCGGTAATCTCGAACCGCCGGCTGGTGGGCATGGGCTTCCCCGCTGGCGGATTCGACACCCACACGAGCGCGCCCGCGAGCCGGTCTGCCTGCACCACGCGAACTGTCTCGTCCCGGAACTGCGTGCCACAAACGTCCTGCTGCGACGCCGGCCTCACGATCGTGTCTTCCGGCGGCACCACCGCCAGCCTCACGATTCCCGTCATTCTTCCGGACAATGCCGAGCTGCCTGGCGCGTAAGGGTAGGCCAACGGCTGAATGATCGCAGGCGGAAGCTGTTCCACCGGTGCAGCCGCGCTCGCGGTCTCCGCCCTACCCTCGGCATCGCCGCATGCGGAAACCGAGGCGAGCAGAGCAGCGGCTGCGGCTGCAGCGGCCCATCGCGATGCCGTCCTGACTGGTAATTTCAGTCGCATGGCCAACCGAATGCGGCTGCAGGCCACCTGCAACCGCGCGCCTCGCCTGGCGCGCAGGAAAACCGGGTTGGCAGACATCCCTTCGCCGCCCGCTCAGACAATGATCAGGTCGCGCTGGTACTCCGCAGGCGTGATCACCACACCATCCTCGGCGATATACGCGTTCACTTCGGTGCGCATTCCAATCTCGCCCGGAATGTAGATACCCGGCTCGATGGAGAAGCCCACCCCCTGCACCAGCCTGCGCTCTTCGCGCGTTTCCAGGTTATCCAGGTGCGGGCCTGAACCGTGAAGGTCGCGCGCGTCAATCGAGTGACCCGTTCGGTGCGTAAAGAACTCCCCGTAGCCGCGCGCCGCGATCACCGCTCGTGAGGCGTCGTCGGCCTCGGAACCAAGTACGTCCTGTCCGTCTGCACGCCGGCCGCGCAGGAAGGTGATCGCCGCGTCACGCGCATCCCGAATGGCCGCCCACACTTCCAGTGCCTTCGCGTCAGGTTCACCCAGCGACGCCATCCAGGTCTGGTCTGCATACACCCCCTGCGGCTCGCGCGCCCACAGGTCAATCAGAAGGATGTCACCCCTGCGAATCTCACGCGGATTCGCTTCGGATGGTTCATAGTGCGGGTCTGCGGCATGCGGCCCAACAGCAACTATCGGGGGGCTGTCCGTCTCGAGCCCCTGTGCAGCAAAGGAATCAAGAATCCGGCGCTGCAGGACATGCTCCGCTACAGGCGTTCCCGCTCCGGCCTGCGTACCGGCATACTGAAGTGCCTCACGCGCGATCGCGGCAACCACCTCCGCCGCACGCTTATGTGACGCAAGATCCTCGCTGCTCCATACTGCATAGAACCGCGTTACCAGATCCGCACTAGTCACCACCTCGGCACCCGAAGCGCGCACCAGTTCCACCACCCCCGCCGGAACGCGGTCCAGGTACGGAACGGCATCGCCTGGCGAGTACTCCATTGCCACGCGCTTGCCGCCCACCAGACCACGCAGCGTTTCCTCGAGGGCACGCCACGAGCTGTACACGTGCTTCGGCCACTCGCCCGGCCAGTTCTCCCACGGCGACTGCTCGATCGCGTGCGACACGCCTTCGGGTAAACCCTCACGCGGAACCCACGCGAAAACGCGGCGAGTCACCTTCCCTTCGAGCCCGATCAATTCCTTCGCAATCGGATTGACACCGCGAAAGTCGAAGAGCAGCCAGCCGTCCAGGTCAGCGTCCGCGAGCGCCTGCTGAATTTCGGGGAGCGTTGTGGGAGAAAGCATCTGCGCCTGTTAAGTGAATTCGGGATGCCGACCAGGCCATGGGCTGCGCGTCGAACTTACCCTCGAGCGACAGCTACGCCACTCTTGCGGCCGCACGCCACTCTACACGCCATTCGCATACGCCGTCGCCACGGGCGGCACAGCGTACATGCTCCACGCCGCCGGAACTTCCCAGCAACCGTTCCAGAAGCTCCTGCAGGAGTGATGCATAAAAGGTGCACCCCGCCTGACCCGTTCCGCCGTCCCGGCTGAACGACTCCGGCACACGCAGCAGGACGGACGAGCCAACGCGCGATACGCGCCCGTTCAGGTAACGTAGCGCAACGCGTCTTACCTGTCTCAGCGCCAGCGGCCTTGCAACGAGTGACGGCAGCGTGAGCAGCGAGCGACGCGTAACGGGAGAGATTCCGGCATACACTTCCTTACCCATCAACTGTCCCGCGGCACGGAACACCTTTTCCGCATCCGGGCGTCGACCGATAAGCTTTGCGAGCGACACAACCTCTGCCTCGCCGATTCGCTTTCCGCGTGCAACGGCTTCGCGATAGCGTTGTATCTGGGCGAACACGGTGTCGCTCAGGCCAAGCCGCTTGTTGCGGATTTCCGGAACCGAGTCCAGCTCGTACCAGCCATCGGCTGCATCGCTGGCCTTGACGGCCTGGAGCAGGCTCAGGGGAAGAAGTGCATCTATGGTGGCGGGCATTGTGGGCGAAGGATATTGAGGCAGGGCAGCCACCGGAAGGCAGCGGGGCAGTTGCGCCGTCACTCTGATTGAACCAGAACCAACCCTGATATCGCGTGCTTCCACTTTTTGCGTTCGTCCTGGCTACGGCCGCGTACGTGCTGGGCGCCCTCACTGCGAGCGGTGCAGCGGCTGCGGCGATAGTCGGAAGCGTCGCGCTTACTGCTGGCTGGCGATGGGCCGTCGTGCTGCTGCTCTTCTTCGTTCTCGGCACGGCAGCGTCCAGAATTGGTGCCAGGCGAAAGGCGCAGCTGACCGAGGGAGTGGTGGAGAAGTCCGGCGCGCGCGATGCGCTGCAGGTAGTGGCCAATGGCGGAGTGTTCACGGCGTGTGCGTTCATCTGGCTGTACCAGCCGGAGTCCGACATGTGGTGGTGGGCTGCATGCGGAGCGCTGGCTGCGGCAACGGCAGACAGTATGGCTACCGAGATCGGGGGACTGTCGAGCAGGATGCCACGTTCGCTGCTCACAGGTCGTGCGCTGCCGGCGGGTACTTCGGGAGGCGTAACCTGGCTCGGTACACTCGGCGGTGCGGCCGGGGCGCTCGTTCTGGCTGCGGTGGCTTCCCTGCTCTTTAGTGGCGGGAGCGAGGGAGTGGCAGTTCTGTTCATTGCGGGGATAACGGGAAGCCTTGCAGACTCGGCACTTGGTGCGGGGGCTCAGGCGCGGCGCTGGTGCGATACATGCCAGACTGCTACCGAGCGCATGGTGCACACCTGTGGTACGTCTACTGTTCACGCCGGAGGTATTCGATGGCTGGACAACGATATCGTGAATCTTGCAGCCACGGTCGCTGGCGCGTTGGCGGGCATTGCGGGCGCATCGCTACTCCCGGCCTGACGATGCGCCTATCGCAGGCCAGTTGGCTTGTCATTGTGCTCGTTGCGCTGGCCGGCGTGGCCGCCTGCAACGACAGCGGAACCGCGGGGCTGGACCCACGCGATGACGCAACGCGGCCAGGCGGCATCGTGGGCGGGCCGGCCAACCAGCACGACGCATCCCTGGTGGGCTACTGGTCGAGACGCCTCGTTACGCTGGACAACTCCGGTAACGTTTCCGAATCGGCCACCGAGTGGCAATTCGAGCCCGAGGGCACGGGATTTCGCCTGCAGATATCGCGCAATTACACGGCGTTCCTGGCAGATACTGCCGTCACCTTCATCGAGTGGAGCACCGGCGGCGGCAACGTCACCATTGACTACCTGCCGCCCGCGTCAGGCAGCGTGACCTTCCGGTATCGTGTCCTTCTGGATACGCTGTCGCTGGATGAACTGAGGTTCGTG
>DATGOL010000190.1:0-8688 GCA_035306065.1 Gemmatimonadales bacterium
GAAACATCATTGCTGTGCTCGCCGGAATCGTGGTTGGAGGGTTCGTGAACATGGCGCTCATCACACTCGGCCCGCTGGTGATTCCCCCGCCGCCCGGCGTGGACATGACCACCTCCGAGGGCATCGCTGCCGGCGTGCACCTTCTCGAGCCACGGAACTTTCTGATGCCCTTTCTGGCTCATGCCATTGGCACTCTCGTGGGCGCACTCGTGGCGTATCTGATCGCGTCAGGAAACAAGTCGCGGATGGCTTTCGCAGTCGGGGTATTCTTTCTGCTTGGAGGAATTGCCGCGAGCACCATGATCCCTGCACCAGCGTGGTTCATCGTGCTGGACCTGGTGGTGGCTTATCTGCCGATGGCCTGGCTGGCAACTCGGATCGGAAGGAACGTTCAGCGCGTGTGAGCGATGAACTGGTGCGGCCGGGCTGGGAGGGCAATGATGGCGCGGTAAGTGAGAGGTGCCGGCGTGCGATGCCGGTCCCTGGACACTGACACATGGCTCCCGGCCCTAGCACCTGGCATCTCTTCTGTGCAATTTTTACCAATGCCGCTCGATTCAGCCGTTTTCCGCAGTAGCCAATTGCAAAGCATGCAAGCAACCGCAATCCCGTTCGCCAGCCGAATCAGGCTCGTTGTGGTGTTTTCCCTTGGCCTGGCGGCATGCAGCGCGGGTTCGCCAGCCGGCTCGGCCGTGGAAACCGCCCCCGCCCCTGCCCCTGTTGCGCCAGTGCCGACAGCGGCCATGGGCGACGAGGCCGCGATAGCCCGAGCCAGAGCAGACAGCTCGGCCCACCCATGGGTGGAAGCCGACGCTCGCTTCATGAGCTCGATGATCGGCCACCACGCGCAGGCGATTCTCATTTCGCGCTGGGCGCCGGAGAACACCGACAGCCGTACCATCCACACTCTCTCGTCGCGCATCATCAACGCGCAGAAGGACGAGATTGCCCTGATGCAGAACTGGCTGCGTGACAGGCTTCAGCCGGTGCCTGACGCCGAAGCTATGATTGCCTCCATGGAGCACGCTGGTCACGGGATGGCCTCCCACGGCGCCCACTCCGACCACGCGGGAATGCCCGGCATGCTGACCGACGAGGAACTGAAGCGCCTGTATGAGGCTCGCGGCACGGAATTCGACCGCATCTTCCTCACGTCCATGATCAAGCACCACCGCGGTGCAGTGACCATGGTGGAAGACCTGTTCTCCTCTCATGGTGCCGGCCAGGATGAAACCAGCTTCCGGCTGGCCACCGACATCAACGTGGATCAGATCACTGAAATCAATCGTATGGAGCAGTTGCTGATCACGCTGTTCACCGAAGGAAGCCTTCCCTGAGGCAGCTTCGCTTCGGTGAGGCCGGGTGTTCCAGGCTGCACCGCGTTGCAGCCCATCCTCTTTGTTGAAGCGGAGTATCCGTTCGGTTTTCGCAAGCTTTACACGGAGTTTCCCAGCAGTACATTCGCGCCCTGACGCACGACCAGCCAACCCAAAGGAGTTACGCATGGCATTGCCATCAATGGCCCACCGTACCAAAGCCTCACGACCCACCAGCCGGCTTCTGTCGCTGGCTGCGGTGGTGCCGCTCGCGTTAGGCACTGCATGCGCTTCCTCGAGCGGCGCCATCGACACGAGTGTCACTGCTCCGGCTCCGTCGCCATCGCTGGCCAGCATGTCCACGGCCGCGCCCTCGCCCGATCCGCGCGTCGGTCTGCGCGCAGGCCTCATGAATGCGGAAGACGTCGCCTGGAATCTCCGGGTCGTTTCTGAAACACCGCCCCCGGCCGACTTCCTCGGCGTCACCAACTCGGATCTTGCCTTCACCGGCAAGTACGCCATCCAGGGTAACTACAACGGCTGGCAGATCTGGGACATCTCCAACCCCGCATCGCCTCAGCTCGTTTCCGGCTTCGTCTGCCCTGCATCCCAGAGCGACGTGTCGGTGTACGGGAACCTGCTGTTCATTTCCGGTGAGGGACTCACCGGACGCCTCGACTGCGGCACTCAGGGCGTTCCGGACGCCGTAAGCGCCGAGCGCCTGCGCGGACTGCGCATCTTCGACATCACCGACATTCGTAACCCCGTGAACGTCGGAAACGTACAGACGTGCCGCGGTTCACACACGCACACCGTTCTCAAGGACCCGCGCGACAATGAGAACGTTTACGTGTACATCTCCGGATCGGCCGGCATTCGCTCATCCGATGAGCTGGAAGGCTGCGAAACCGGAATGCCTGGCGAGAACCCGAACTCGGCGCTCTTCCGCATCGAGGTAATCAAGGTTCCTCTCGCCAACCCCGCTGCTGCTGCAATCGTCAGCTCGCCGCGCATTTTCAACGACCTGGAAGCCCCGCCGCGCCACGGCGATGCACCTGCAGACGCGGCCGCAAACCGCGCACGTGTTGCCCAGGCGCGTGCAGCCGGCGCGTTCATCATGGAAATAGACGGTACCGAGCGTGTGCTGAACCCGCGAATCACGCAGCCCATGCTGGACAGCATCGTCAAGGCACGCAACGGTACGGGCGCTCCAACGTCCCGCGACAGCGCAGCGCTTCGTCAGGCACTTCCATCGCTGGTGTCGAGCATCTTCGGTGGCAACCGTGCGCGCACCGGCCCAACCCAGTGCCACGACATTACCGTATATCCGGAAATCGGGCTGGCTGGCGGTGCGTGCGAGGGATACGGACTTCTGCTCGATATCAGCGACCCGGCCAACCCGGTGCGCATCGGTGCCGTTGCAGATTCGAACTTCTCCTACTGGCACTCTGCCACGTTCAGCAATGACGGCAGCAAGGTAATATTCACGGACGAATGGGGCGGCGGCAGCCAGCCCAAGTGCCGTGCATCGGATCCGAAGGAGTGGGGTGCAGACGCCATCTTCACGCTTCAGAACCGCCGGATGGAGTTCCAGAGCTACTACAAGCTGCCTGCAGCGCAGACTGAGCAGGAGAACTGCGTAGCGCATAACGGTTCGCTCATTCCCATTCCGGGCCGCGACATCATGGTGCAGGCCTGGTATCAGGGCGGAGTGTCCGTGTTCGAGTTCACGGATCCGAAGAACCCGGTCGAGATCGCATATCACGATCGCGGACCGGTGGATTCGCTGCGCATGCAGATGGGTGGCTCCTGGTCGGTGTACTGGTACAATGGCGCCATCTACAGCTCCGAGATCGCGCGCGGTCTGGATGTATACGAGCTCATGCCCAGCGGTTTCATCTCGCAGAACGAGATAGACGCTGCGAGAACGGTGACGTTCGACCAGCTCAATCCGCAGGGTCAGCCGGCGATCGTCTTCCCGCCGAGCTTTGCGCTGGCGCGCGCATACCTGGACCAGCTCGAGCGCAACAGCGGAATGCAGATGGCTCGCATTACAGCCGTGAGGCAGGCACTGGTTGCGGCCGAACGTGCCTCGCTGGCACAGCAGCGTACGTCGCTCACCGCGCTGGCATCACAGCTCGAGTCCGAGGCTGGTGGCGCACGGGATGGAGCGAAGGTGCGTGACCTGGCGTCTGCAGTGAGAAAGCTGGCGGGTAGCTGACGAGTGCGGAGTCGCCGGTACATCGCCGGCGGCTCCAAGTTCCCTGCGGCGTACGGCGCCCGGTTGGAAACTGTGCTTCGGATGCCTGAAGTCGTCAGGCTCGAACCAGCACTTCCACCGGGCGTCGTGTCGTATCCATATCGAATGAAATCAACACTCACCCGCCTGACGCTCGTGTTTGCGAGCCTCGCGCTGACCCTGTCAATCCCGGCAGGCGCGAGCGCCCAGGAAGCGGCACTCATTCCGCGGCCCGCTTCGGTAGAGCGCGATTCAGGAGTGGTTACAGTTTCGAGCGCTGTTGCTGTGGTTGCGGGGCACCATTCGCTGCAATCCGTTGCGGAGCTTGCGGCAGCGTATCTCGCGCAAGTAGCGGGAGAATCGCATCGTGTTGTTCAAGGGCACTCCAACGCGTCAGGCACGTACGGCGAGACCGCAACCTCCGCTATGGATTCGCGCGACACTGGCCGTATGGTGGTGCACCAGATTGCACTTGCGCTCGATGACACGCTTCCAGCTGAGGGATATGAGCTCCGCATTGATACGGGCGGGGTGATCATCTCCGGTGGCGGCCCGGCCGGGGTTTTCTACGGCGTGCAGACACTTCGGCAACTGCTCCCGGTAGAGCAGGACGGTCTCCTGCAACTACCGGTGCTTTGGATAGCAGACGCTCCGCGATTCCAGTGGCGCGGAATGCACGTGGACGTCTCCCGCCACTTCTTCAGCACCGCAGAGCTGCGCCGATTCATAGATCGAATGGTGCTGTATCGCTTCAATCGACTGCACCTTCACCTCACGGATGACCAGGGGTGGAGGCTGGAGATTGCGAAGTACCCTGAACTCACCAGCGAGGGTGCATGGCGAAGGCTCAATTCGCAGGACAGCACCGTACTTCAGCTGGGCACGAACAACCCCGATTTCCAGTACCTGCCGCCGGAGCACTTTCGCGGCGCGGGTGACGCCCGTCGTTATGGAGGCTACTACACCAGGCAGGAGATGCGCGAACTGGTGCAGTATGCAGCCGAACGTCATGTAACCATCGTTCCGGAGATCGATATGCCGGGGCACATGATGGCGGCCATTGCTTCGTATCCGGGCCTGTCATGCACGGGAGCGGCTGAGTGGGGTGACACGTTCTCTGTGCCTCTGTGCGTTGCCAAGGAGGAAGTACTGGAGTTCGTGGAGAACGTTATCAGCGAGGTTGTAGAGGTGTTCCCGTCCCCGTGGATCCACATTGGCGGTGACGAGGTGGAGAAGGATACCTGGGAGGCAAACGCAGAAATTCGCGACCTGATGCGGCGTGAGGGTCTGACGTCGCTTGACGAAGTGCAGGCGTGGTTCATAGCCAGAGTGTCGGAAATGCTCGCTGCGCGCGGACGAAAGATGATCGGCTGGGACGAGATCCTGGATGGCGGGCAGCCTGAGGGTGCGGTGATAATGCACTGGCGGGGCTGGGTGCCTGACGCGCCAGTTGTCGCCGTCAGGTCCGGTAGTGATGTAATTCGCTCTCCAACCACCTGCTGCTACCTGGACTACGAAGAATCGGATGGTACCCTCGCCCAGGTGTACTCGTTCGAGCCGGTGCCCCCGGAGCTGAACGACAGTGAGGCGCAACGCATACTCGGCGTTCAGGGAAATCTCTGGAGCGAGTGGATTCCGTCTCCGGAACAGCAGGAGTACATGGCGTTCCCGCGAATGCTCGCGATTGCGGAGATCGCATGGACTAATCCGGATCGGCGCGACTGGACAAGCTTTTCACGTCGCCTCTTCGAACATTACCCGCGCCTGGATGCGATGGGAGTGCACTATCGGGTGCCTTCCCTGACCACACTGCACAAGCGCACCGTGGTACTGAGAGACACGGTGATCGAGCTTTCGCCTCCGCTGCCCGGTATCGAGATCCGCTATACGACCGACGGATCTCCGCCGACGCGTAGCTCTCCTTCGCACCTGGAACCTGTTTCGGCTACCGGCGCTGTGTCATTGCGCATCCGGGCACTGTATCCAAGCGGACGTGCCGGGCCCGTTGAGCACATTACCATCGAGAAGCAGCAGCCGCGTGAGGCTTCCGAACCGGGTGACGTTGAACCCGGCCTCAGGCTGGAGTACTTCCAGGACCGCGTAACTCGCGTGGACTCGATCGTCGGCGAATCGTCGCGCGTTGAATCCGTGCCTGACGTATCCGTGCCTGACCACCTGCGTGCCGAGGCGTTTGCCGTGGTGTACACCGGCTACGTGCGAGTACCGCAAACCGGAGTGTACACGTTCACCCTGGAATCCGATGACGGCAGCACCCTGCACATCGGCGATCACCTTGTGGTGGACAACGACGAACCGCACGGGCCGCTGGCAGTATCCGGACAGGTTGCGCTCGGCGCCGGCGTGCACCCCATCACTCTGCGCTTTTTTGAAAGCGGGGGCGGCTACACGCTGCAACTGCGCTGGTCGGGGCCGGGCGTGGTTGAAGGTGTGGTACCGGCGTCCGCCTTCGTGCACTGAGCAGCGTTGGGCTGGTTTCCGCCGATGTGAGTGGTTGCTTCCGGCCGCGCGCAAATCCAGACAGTGCACTGGCCTCGGCAACCTCTCGCATCCGTTACCGATTCATGCGAACGGCTGTGAAGCCTCCGCCAGGCGCGCCTGGTCTTCTTCACTCAACTGCACCGTCACGGATTTCAGCAGATCGTTCAGCTGGGCAACCGACGTTGCGCTCGCAAGCGGAGCCGAAATCGTCGGCTGCGCCAGCAACCACGCCAGCGATATCGCCGCGACGGGCACACCGTGGGTTGCCGAGATCTCGCTCAGCACTCCAATCAGCGACATGCCTTCCCGCGTGATGTAGCGCGATACCGAACCACCGTGCCTGCTCCCCTCGAGATCTGCCTCGCTGCGATATTTGCCGGTGAGAAAGCCACTCGCCAGGCCGAAGTAGGGGAACACGCCCAGCGAGTACTTCGCTGCAACCGCCGCAAGGCTCTGCTCGTACTCCGCTCGGTGCACAAGGTTGTAGTGAGGCTGCAGTGCCACCGGCAGCGCCAGGCCATTATCGCTCGCGAGCGTCATCCACTCCTCGATACGCTCGGCGCTGTAGTTGGAAAGAGCGATATGCCGCACCTTGCCCGCGTCCACGAGTTTCTGGAACGCGGCAACCGTTTCGATGAGCGGCACGGTGGGATCATCGCGGTGCGCGTAGTACAGATCAATGTGATCGGCCTGCAGCCGCTTCAGTGACGCGTCTGCCGCACGCGCAACGTTGGTGATGGAGAGCCCCTTGAATGCAGGGTGATCACCGACCTTCGTTGCAATCACCATCGAGTTGCGATTGCGTCGCTTGCGCATCCATTCGCCCAGAATTGTCTCGGATTCTCCTCCCGAGTTGCCGGGCACCCAGAACGCATACGAATCTGCAGTGTCTACGAAGTTGCCGCCTGCGGCCACGAATGCGTCCAGCACCTGCCTGGATTGCTCCGGGCCGATTGAAGCACCAAATGTGTTACCGCCGAGCCCGAGCGGAAACAGCTCGAGGTCGGAATTGCCTGCACGAACCATGTTGAACTTCTCCCACATATGAATAACAACGGCGTATGCAATGCTCTGCCTACGCCGTGCGTTTGCTGTATCGCCTTACCGCAATCGTCAGCACTACCACACCCATCACGCTGAGCCATGCCAGCTCGCGTACCACGTCCATGAATCCGGCGCCCTTCAGGAGCACAGCACGCATGAGCTGGGTGAAGTGCATCACCGGGCTCAGTTGCGCCACCGCCTGTGCCCACTCCGGCATGCCGCGTACCGGGGTGAACAGACCGCTCATCAGCAGATAGATGAGAAGTATGGAGTAGGTGACGAACATCGCCTGCTGCTGTGTTGCGGCAACAGATGATGTCCAGAGCCCAATGCCAAGTGCAACCAGCAGGTAGATCGCTGCACCCAGAAAGATAAGAGCCAGGCTCCCTCGGATCGGTATGTCGAAAACGAGCCTGGCAAGGCCGAGCCCGAGAGCGAGTTCTATCAGCGCAAGGCTCCAGAGTGGAATGAGCTTGGCAGCTATGAACATGCCTCGCGAGACAGGCGTGACATTGAGCTGCTCGAGCGTTCCGGCCTCCTTCTCTCGCACGATGTTCATTGCCGTGAGAAGGCTTCCGACTATGGTAACCAGAACCACCAGTATTGCCGGAATCATGTAGGCGAGATACTCGTACTCGGGGTTGTACCATCCTCGCTCATCGAGCTGGATGTTGGCACGGCCGCGCACGGGCACCGGCTCAGCGCGCGACGCTGCCTGCACGATGGATGGCACCACTTCCGTTCCAGGCTCCAGCGCATACGACGAAACGATCTGCTGCAGGTATGAACTCGTGATGGCTGCTGCAGCGCCATCTTCGGCGTTCAGTATCACCTGCAGCACGGCACGACCATCGCGCACCAGGTTGCGCTCGAAGTCATTCGGAAAGGTGAGAATTGCGTCGGCCTTTCGGTTGAGCATGGCCTCGCTTGCAATCTCCGCACTGCTCCCGTAGCCCGACTGAACGAAACGTCCGGATGCGATGAGCCTCTCGACCAACCCTCGTGACGCGCTGCTCCTGTCGTGATCCACCACGTACAGCTTCGAACCTCTCACTTCGAACGTTGCGGAATTCGCGAGGAGCAGTAGCTGAAACAGCGGCATTACGAAAAGCATCCCCAGGATCACCCGGTCCCGGAAGATCTGCGTGAATTCCTTGCGCAGCAGAAAGCGAAGCGGACGCATCGTCAGGCCAGCCTCGGGCTGAAGCTTCGAACCGCAGCCGTCATGAGCAATACGAGCATCACCGTGAGCACCAGCAACTCGAGCCAGAGGTTGGCCACCCCGGCGTCCTTGAGCATCACGCCTCGCGAGATCACGATGAACCAGCGCGCGGGAACCACAGCCGTTACGGGGCGCAGCCAGTCCGGCAGACTGGCTATCGGGAAGATCATGCCGGAGAGCAGCGTACTGGGCAGCATCGTACCCAGCATTGCGCCGAGCATTGCCGCGCGCTGCGACGACGTCCGCGCTGCGATGAGCACTCCTAACGCCAGCCCTACCATGGCGTACAGCATGCTTGCCGACAGCAGCAACAACAGGCTGCCGCGAAAGGGAACCTGGAACACCGCCCATGCAGCAAGCAGTGCTGT
>DATGOL010000191.1:0-10277 GCA_035306065.1 Gemmatimonadales bacterium
GCCTGGATGTCTGCGGGCGGCTCGATGGACTGCAACTCGACGCGGGTGACGTCCACACCCCAGCCGATGGACGCCTCCTCGATCACCTCGCGCATCCGCTGGTTGATCACGTCGCGGCTGGCGAGCGTCTGGTCCAGCTCCATCTCGCCGACAATGTTTCGCAGCGTGGTTCTCGTGAGGGTCTCGAGCGCGTAAGGCAGGTTCTGGATTGCGTACGTTGCCTTCTGCGGATCTGCAATCCGGTAGTAGAGAACAGCGTCAATGTCTATGGTGACGTTGTCCTTCGTGATCACCGGCTGGCTCGGGAAGTTGAGAACCTGCTCGCGAAGGTCAATGCGGGCCGTGGTGCCTGACGTGATCTTCTTGAGGCCCATGGGATCGGCCTCGAAGTAGCGCACGTCAATGGTCTTGGGGCGCTCGACGAACGGGATGAGAAGGTTGAGTCCCGAGCGCGCGAGGCGATGGAACCGCCCCAGGCGCTCGATGACCATCACCTCGGCCTGACCCACGATACGGATCGAGGCCCCTATTACCACTCCCGCAATCGCAACTAGTACTCCGAGTATGACGAATGTCATTGTAGTGCTGGTAGAAGATTGCGTTGGGCGAGCGTTCTGCAGGCAGCGGCGCCTGCGCCTTCCTGCTCGTCAGGCCCGGCAGGCTACTGCTGCGAAATCTCCTGCCATTCGGCAATGAACACGTTCGTTTCGCCCATAACGCGTGCGTTACGGTTGGATGCCCACACCAGGTACTTGCCGTCCGGGCTGAACATCGGGAAACCGTCGAACTCCTCGTCGAACGTCACCTGCGTGAGGTTGGTGCCGTCCAGGTTCACCATGTACAGGTCGAAGTTCCTGCTGCGCGGGTTCGTGTGGTTCGACGAGAATATGATGCGCTCGCCGTCGGGCGCGAAGAACGGCGCGAAGTTGGCTCCGCCCAGGTTGGTTACCTGGCGCTGTCCGCTGCCATCGGCGTTCATCACCCAGATCTCCATCCTGTTCGGGCGCACCATGCGCTTCTCGAGCAGTGCCTTGTAGTCGGCCATCTCGGCCGAATCGGTGGAGTGGTAAGCGCGGTAAACGATCTTCGAGCCGTCCGGCGAGAAGAATGCGCCGCCGTCGTAGCCCTCGCTGTTCGTGAGGCGACGGACGTTGCTGCCATCAGTGTTCATGGTGTAGATGTCCAGGTCACCATCCTTCAGTGACGTGAACAGGATGGTTTCGCCATCCGGCGAAAGCGTTGCTTCCGTGGTGTAGACGCCGTGGTTCGTCAGGCGCTGCAGGTCCGTGCCGTCAGGCCGTGCCGTGTAGATGTCGTATGGATCGAGCCCCCACACGTAGCCGCTGCTCGGGTCGAGTGCAGCCGGGCACGAGCGCTCCACGGCATGAGTGGACGAAAAGAGTATCCGCTGGTCGTTGTCGTAGAAGTAGCCGCAGGTGGTCTTGCCCTCGCCTGTGCTCACCATGTGAACGTCGGAGCCGTCCGCGTTCATCACGTACTGCTGGTCGCACTCGCGACCATCCCGGCTGGACTGGAAAATGAGCCTGGATCCGTCGCGGCTGAAATACGCTTCGGCATTCTCGCCGCCATCCGTAAGCTGCCGGATGGAACCGAAAAAGCGCTCCTCGGGGTGGGCCTCTATGGTGCGCGGGATGTCACCGGATGCAGCGGCGGTGGAATCCGGCGCGGAATCGGTGTTCCCGCCGCAGGCAAGAATCGGAATGGTGAGTGCGGCCGCAGCAAAGTTGCGGAAGGACATGAGAACTCCGCGCGGCGCGACAGAGGCAGGCTGCGGAATCTGGGAGTTATCGATGCGCATGGAGGAGCGTACAGGGGGATGGCGCTCGGTTGGGCCGAATGCATTGGTGCCGGGCTGGTGCGAGCGCGCGACCGGAGATACTGAACATCCACCAACGCCCACTGCTCGCCCGAATCGGAGCGTGCAGCGGGCGTGGTATGGCGAATCTAACGGGCCGCCGGGAAATAAGGACGGGCGCAGCCGTCAGCTATCGAGCTCGAGCTGTCGCCAGGCCTCCGGTATCAGCTTCCCGACCGGGCGGGCACCAGCGCAAACAGCTCACCCTGCGTGCTGCCGCGACGCAGGTAGTCGGCCGCGCGCTGGAGTTGCACGTCTTCCGGGGCCTGCAGTCGGAACATGGCCGAGTCGCCGCCTATGCGACGCACGATCTCTCGCTGGAGAAGCCGGTCCACATAGCTTGCTCCGCCCTGCCACACCTCACGGTCCACGGTGACATCTCGCTCGCGCAGGCGATTGTACAGTTCCTCGCGCAGCTCGGCGGTTACCGGTGCGTCTGCCGTAGCGCGGTCTTTCCTCTCGTAGGCAATCTGGGCGATGGCCTGGAAGAAGTCCTGGCTGGCAGGTGCGAGCGCGCGGCCGAGCGTCTGCTCCGGCGTGGAGAGCGTATCGGACGGTACGACCTCATCCGGGGTGATTGCGCCACCGCCGTACACCACCCGGCCGGAGTTGGAGCGGTACACCGGGCGAATCTTGCGGAGCGAGTCTGCGGGCAGCGTGTCCGGGTAGATCTCCACCCAGCGGCCGTCGCTGGTGAGTTCGCGCTCCTTCTGGATGGAGCGACCCACCGGCGTGAACCACTTCGCCGTGGTGAGCTTCACCGCGTAGCCGCCGTCCAGCGGGAAGAGCGTCTGCACCAGCCCCTTGCCGAACGACGTTTCGCCAACGATCACCGCGCGATCGTGGTCCTGCAGCGCGCCGGCCACGATCTCCGAGGCCGAGGCGGAACCCTGGTCAATGAGGATCACCAGCGGAACTTCGGGGGCGATGGGGCGTTCGCGCGCCACGTACAGCTCGGGCGGGGTACCGCGGCCGCGCACGCTCGCGATCTCCTTGCCCTGCGGCAGGAACAGGTTGCTGATGGCGAGTGCCTGCTGCAGGAAGCCGCCCGGGTTGCCGCGAAGGTCCAGCAGAATGCCCGTGGCGCCCTGATCGGTGAGTGCCTTTATGGAAGTCGCTACTTCCTCGGCCGCCGTCTCATTGAAGCCCTGCAGACGTACGTAACCCACGCGATCGTCCAGCTTGAGCGCGTACGGTACGGCCGGAATGTGAATGACTGCGCGGGTGAAGTTCACCTGGATGGGCTGGGGCACGCCCTGACGGGCGAATCCAACCTTCACCTGGGTGCCGGGCTCGCCGGTGAGCGTCTGGGACACTCGCTCGGAAGACCATTCGCGCGCATTGAGGGAATCGTCAATCTGGACGATGATGTCACCCTCGATGATGCCGCTCTGCTCCGCGGGCGTGTTCGGGAACACCTTGCTCACGGTTACGCCCCGGTTGGGAACGAGCTCGATCTGCATGCCGAGTCCGCCGTAGCGTCCGCCGGTGTTCTGCTCGAACTGCTTGAGCTGTTCGGGGGAGTACAGTTCGCTGTACGGGTCCTTGAGTTCATCCAGGAGTCCGCGCGCGGCCTTCTCGTAGAGGGCGCCGGCGTCAACGGTATCCACGAACCGCTGGGATACCAGCGTCAGGACCTGGTCGAACAGAACGGCGCCGTCCCGGGTGACGCGATCCTGAAAAATGAAGCCCCCGGCGAGGGCGGGGACCAGGAGCAGCCCTGTGAGGGCCAGGAGGCGGGTTCGACGCATGAGCTTTGAGCGAAAGGGGTACGGCCTGAAACTACAACATGATCTACTGATGTGCGCCTGCAGGAGTTCCTCTTGTTAGCAGAACCGGGACCGTGGAGTGCTGTGCGGGGGAGTCAATCATCCAGCTTGAGCTGATACTCGGCAAGCCAGTCCTTGCCTTCCTGCCTGATTGATGCGTTGAGAACTACGCCGGCCTCCATGAGCACCACGTGGGCCGGGTCCAGAACTCGCTGGCGGTGCGAGGGATAGCGCTGGCCGAGTGGCAGGTGGTCTGCGAGCTCTTCAAGGCCGACGATCCAGGTGGCGGCTCCGTCCCGCGTGCTCACGGTGCCGGGCACGAGGCTGGTGTCGTTTTCCAGGCCGGCTGCGGTAACGGCGGAGAGAAGGCGATACAGGCGTCGGGCCACGGGTGAGCCCAGCACTCTGTAGAGGGGCAGAGACAGCTGTGATACGAGGCCGGCGCTGAGGTGTTCGCGTACCGGTGCGGCGACGGTGGCGCGGGCGTCGCCCGGTTCAGAGGCCTGCAGGTCGGAGAAGAGCGGCAGCTGTTCGCGGTCCTGTCCGCGCCTGCGTTCAACGAAAACGCCGGAGAGCAGGGCGAAGGAGCCGGTGGAAGTGTGTTCCGTTCCGGCCCAGGGCCCGATGGCTTCGAGAGTGGTGCGTTCCAGGCGGAGGAGCGCGGCGCGCAGTTGTTCGTAGGTGCGTCCGTCCACCTTGCGTCCCATGGACCTGAGGAATGCGTGGAGCGTGAAGCGAACGATTCCGTCGTCGGGGTTGCCGGCTTCCTGGAGTCTGTGGAGGAGTTCCACGTAAACGTCCTGGTCGAATGTGCCGGGCAGGCGATCGTTGGGTGCCGGAAGTACGCGCCAGCGGCTTCCGTTAGGCAGGGTGAGTGCTGTAGTAGTTTCCTCTCCCGAATCGCTCAGCCGAAAGAGTGGCAGCAGCTCGATTGCCCGATCGAGAGCTACGGTCAGCGGCTTGCGCCGCGTTGTTCCCGCGCCTGTCGGGCTGGCGACGTTCATGCCGCCACGATTGCCTGTCCCGTTACCACCTCCGCCCCGTCAGGCGCGCAGATCCACAGCGCAAGGCGGGCAATCTCCTCCCGCTCCACATAGTTCGCGTCAGGCCCCATGTCGCGTTCGTTCTGCGCGGTGCGAACGGCAGTGGGTACCAGCGCGTTGGCGCGAACACCGTTCGCCCGCTCTTCCTCTGCCACACTCTGCATGAGGGACAGCACGCCGGCCTTTGCGGCGGCGTAGGCCGCCATGCGTGCACCGTTTCCGCCCGGGAGCGCAGCAGTGGATCCGAAGTAGCAGATGGCGCCGCGGCCTGCACGAAGCATCGGCAGAAACGCCCGGGTTGCAACGTATGCGGTGGTAAGGTTGATGGCGAACATCTTCTGCCACAGATCGGGCTCGCTGAGCGCAACCTCGCCGCTCATGGCGAATCCGCCTGCGGCATTCACGAGCGCGTGCACTTCTCCGCCGTGTGCGGAGCGTACCATGTCAACGGCTTCCCCGGTGGAAGCTGCGCTCGTGAGGTCGCAGGCGTGCGCCGTTATGCGGGACTCCGGAAAGTGCGCGCGCAGTTCCGCCTCACGTGCAGCGAGGCCTTCTGCGTCGCGATCGAGAATGGCTACGCCCGCGCCGGCAGTGGCGAATGCCACCGCGAGTGCCTCGCCTACCTGGCCCGCGCGGGCGACGCCGGTGATCACGACGGTACGGCCGGCGTAGCTGAACGAGCTCATGGCCTGCCCAGGGTTGCGCGCACCGCCTCACGCATGGCCAGCAGGTTCTCTTCGCGTGCGGCACCGGAGTCATCGCGCACGTGCAGCTCGATGCCGTCTGCAACCGCAACGCGCCTCCAGACAGCGAGGGAGCCTTCCTCGCGCGACGGATCGGAGAACTCGCTGCCCATCAGTGCGGGCGCGAGTGACTGCGCCACACGACGCTCCAGGGCGTCTCCGGTGAGCTCATCCATTTCCTCGCGGATCCTCTCCAGCGTGTGCCCTTCGCGCTGGCGGATCTTGATTGCGAGAAGCTGCAGGAGGTGCCGGTAGTTGTACGTGGCGGTGGTGCCGGTGCCGTCGGGCCGGTTGAGCAGGCCGTTGGACACGTAGTACCGGATGGCGCGTGCGGATGGCGTGGCGCGCGCAGACGAGCTTGTGGGGCGCATGCCCGCTGCGTCCACCAGGGAGCTCGCATGCGCGGCAAGTCCGCGCACGTTCCATGGAGCGTGACGGGCGTGTGCCCGAAGTAGTGCAACTGGAGACTCTGACATGAGTGGTACGATAGGCGGCAGCGTGGCGGTAAGCCAGTGCAGTAACGCGACAGTGACGTTGCAGCGTTGGGTTCGGTGGGCGAGGGGCGCCGTGCATCTCGCGATGACGGGCGGCGACGCCGAGCAGTGAAACCCAAAGCGGCGGAGAGTTGGAGACTCTCCGCCGCTTTGGGTGGTGGTGCCGGTGGAAACCGGCGTCTGGCGTTTCAGCGTAATGCCTGCCGCAGCAGGCGGGAGCCGACTATCGGCGACCGCGCTTTGCGGTTGTTTTGCGAGCGCCCTTACGAGCGCCCTTCCTTGCCGCGGACTTCTTCGTCGCGGTCTTCTTTGAAGCGGCCTTGCGAGCGCCCTTTTTGGCCGTGGACTTCTTTGCGGCGCCCTTACGAGCACCCTTCTTCGCAGTTGACTTGCGAGCGGCCTTCTTCGCGGTCGACTTCCGGGCAGCCTTGCGAGCGCCCTTCTTTGCCGTGGACTTTCTGGCAGTGGACTTCTTCGCAGTGGTCTTGCGAGCTGCCTTCCGTGCGCCCTTGCGGGCTGCGGCCTTGCGTGCGCTCTTCTTCGCGGCCGTCTTCCGGGCAGCCTTGCGAGCGCCCTTTTTCGCGGTGGACTTCCTGGCGGTGGTCTTCTTCGCCGCAGTCTTCCTCGAAGCGGCCTTGCGGGCTCCCTTCTTCGCAGTGGTCTTGCGTGCTGCCTTACGGGCACCCTTCTTCGCTGCCGTCTTGCGAGCGCCCTTCTTTGCAGTGCGCTTGCGTCCACGCCTGGCTGGTGTTGCCGCGGTCGTTTCGGTTGCTTCTTCTGTTGTGGGCATCATCTCTGGAATGGAGGTCGTCGCCATGGTACGCTCCGAGGATCGGGGGGTTGCTGCGGTTGTTCCGCCAGAACTGCCACCAGACTGCACCATCTTTCCGACTGCTGGAGCTGCCTTCGTACTCGCAGGCTTCCTCACCGCCGGTGCTTCAGAATCGCGGTCCATCACGAGCTCGTCCGAGTCATCTTCATCCATCAGGTCGTCGTCCGCTTCATCATCCACGGACACTTCCTCAGGCTCCGGATCCTCCGGCTCCTGCTCCTGATCAGGCTCGTCTTCCACCGCGTCTTCCTCGTCGAGTGGTGCTTCATCCTCGACGTCAGACAGCTCCTCCTCCTCTTCTTCATCGAGGTCTTCGGCGCTGTCCCACAGGTCTTCAGTGTCGTCACGCCTGACGCCCCACCCGTCGCCCTCCTCGTCCTCGTCGTCGTAGCCGCCGCCGTAACCGAAGTCTTCGTCGTCGTCCCGCATTGAGAATCGAAGCGGCTCCCTGTCGTCGCTTTCGTGCGACATGACGCCTCCTGTGGGTTCTCTCGTCAGTGTGTTTACCTGGCCATGAACGTGCGGTTTCACTACCCGCTCCTGCCACCTGCCAACCGCTAACGAGCAATCAAACCACTCGCATCTGCGCTCCGCTGTTGCTGCAATCCGAAATCAAAAACACAACCGAACACGTTTCTCAACGCACACCCTATACAAGCGATTTTCGATTCCGTCAAGCATGACGTGCGCCACGCAATAACGCAACCGTCGGTTGTCGGCAATTACGAGTGGATTGTTTGTCCGATCGGAACGTGAGCAACTCACTTCAAGCCACGGCTGCACATGCAACCGGCACGTTCGCTCCGTTCGCTAATCCCTGTTCGGCAACACGCCGCTACTGCCCCACACCCTTTCGAGAGCAGCAAACACTCGCGGATCGAGATGGCTTCCCACCTGCGTTCCAAGGAACTCCAGCGTAGCCACGGCCGTTAGCGGATCACGGTATGCACGCTGCGACGTGAGGGCATCGAAGCTGTCGGCCGCAGCGAGTATCCTGCCTCCCAGGCAAATGGCTTCCGCGCACACTCCCCGCGGATAACCGCCACCAGCCCATCGCTCGTGATGGTCGCGCACGTAGTCCAGCGCCTCACCAATGATCGGCGCAAGCGGCTTCAGGATCTCCACGCCAATGCGAACATGCTCCTTCACGTGCGTGAACTCCTCATCGGTAAGCCGGGAAGGCTTGTTGAGCACCTCTTCCCGAATCCCGATCTTGCCCACGTCATGAAGACGCCCCGCCAGGTGCACGAGACGCACACCCTCTTCATCAATGCCGAGTTCCCGAGCGATCGCAGCAGCGAGGTCGGCAACACGCTGCGAATGACCACGCAGGTAAATGTCCTTGGCCTCCTGCGCATTCACGAGCGTTTCAACCGTACTCACGCTAAGGTTCCGAAGCGCAGTCTTTTCGCGCTCCAGCTCCATCGTTCGTTCCGCCACTTCCGCGCGAATCATTCGCTCCATCTGCTCGCGCTCGATAGCCGCAGCACGACGCACGAGCGCACGCTCCAGGGCACGGTGCAGATCGCTAAGCTCGATGGGCTTGGTGAGGTAGTCGTACGCACCGCTCGAGAGCGCCTCGGTGGCAGTGGACGCGTCATTCACCGCGCTCAGAATGGTGATCGCCAGCTGCGGACGCACAGCCAGCGCATGCGGCACAAGCTCAACTCCGCTCATGCCCGGCATGCGCACATCACACAGCATTGCGGCGAAAGGCTCGCGACGCAAACGCATGAGTGCCTCCGACGCATCGGCAGCCGTCTGCACTTCGTAACCACGGGAACTCAGGAAGCGCGACAGGGCAACGCGAATCGTTTCCTCGTCGTCCACAACGAGCACACGAACGGGTGCTCCCTCTTCATAACTGATGTCGCCCTGAACGCGACGCGACTCGGCTGCAGACTTCATGTGTGTGTCAACCTGAAACTGAATCAGCGGAGCACGGCAACAGCACGCGCACCGTGGTGAAGTTCCCCGGCGAGCTCTCGACCGTGAGCATGCCGCCGTGCAACTCCACAATTCCATAGGCAACGCTCAACCCAAGGCCGGTACCGGCGCCCGTGTGCTTCGTCGTGAAGAATGGATCGAACGCATGAGCGCGAGCTTCGTCAGACATTCCGCGCCCCGTATCGTGAACTTCCAGAACAACGCCTTCGTCTTCACCTTCCGGGAACGTGCGAATGCGAATCATTCGCTCGCCCTCATCGCCCAGCGCGTCTTCCGCATTGCTGAGCAGGTGAAGCAGTACCTGCTGAAGCTTCTGGCTGTCACCGTGGATGTACGGCAGTGACTCGCTCAGTTCCATCACGAGATTCACGCCGCCAGACCTGAAGTGATACGCACGCAGCCGCACAGTTGCCTTCACCAGTTCGTTCAGGTCCAGCGCGGACATGCGGGATCCGGTTCGCCTGGAGAACAGCAGCAGGTCACTGATCACGGACGCGGCCCTGTCGGCTTCGCGCTTTACCATTCGCACGGATTCGAGCTGCTCGTTCGTGAGCGGGTCTTCGAGGAGCAGTTGCGCGAACGCCGAAATGCCGGTGAGCGGATTGTTCAACTCGTGCGCAACGCCGCCAACCAGTTCGCCGAGCGCGGCCAGCCTGTCGTGCTGCCGCACGTGCGCTTCCAGCTGCAGCTCGGCAGTAAGGTCTCGTACGATCACCACCTCGCCGGTGGTCATACCATCGTCGTCAACTACAGGTGCTCGCAGCACCGACACAGAGAACGCGCTGCCGTCCTTCCTGCGGTGCATCTCGCGGCTGCGGAGCATGCCGCTTACCGCGGGTGTGAAAGCTGGTGTTCCGCGCCACGCGTGTAGCATGTCCGCGCGATGCATCAGGGCAGGTTCGCTTTCATCCGAACGCGGATCCACCAGGTGGCGGAAAGGCAGTCCGGCGAGCTCATCGCGCTCGTAGCCGTACGCCGCATGTGCGGCAACGTTGGCGTCGCGAATCACACCTGTGGCATTCAGCATGAGCACCGGCTGGGAAAGTGCCGCCAGTGCCGTGAGCATCATGCGCTCCTGCTTGCGAAGCACGCGGTCGTCGCGTTCACGTGCAAGCGTTGCGAGTGCAAGCACCAGCACAGGTGCGAGCTCGGCAAGCGCATCGCAGATGTCGGGAACCGCGCCTGCAGTAGCAGGAGACAAGACCAGCATTGCCATGGCAGACGAACCATCGGCGAGCCGAAGGACTATTCGTGTATCGGGTTCCCGCGTGTCGCCGCGGTTGACATAAACCTGTTCGCTGTCCGCATTGCCGCCGTCGGTGTAATCGGAACCGTCGCTGCCATTACCGGCACCGCTGTTCCGGAGCAGCTCCCACTCTGCGCTGCTGGCGAACGCGCCGCAATTGCTGTTGGAGTGGAACACTATCGGCTGCCCTGCCTCCTGCACGAGCGATGCGATGCTGCGTGACATGCCGACCTTGTGCTCCGATAGCGCGGCCAGGCTCCCGCGTGCCCCGATCCATTCCACAATCTCTTCGGATCCCTGTTCCTGGCCGGGCTGCGGAGAGAAGAA
>DATGOL010000192.1:0-11106 GCA_035306065.1 Gemmatimonadales bacterium
CGTCCTCGCTCATTCCCTCCTCGTGCAGCTGGCGGGAGAGGTCGCGCCGGTAGGCGACCATCACGTCTCCCTGCTCGCGTATGGGGAGTGGACGCAGGAGCACGCCGTTGGCGGCGGAGAAGAGTGCCGTGGCGCCGCCGATGCCGATTGCCAGCGTGAGGATCACTATCGCGGTGAGCGATCGCTGGCCGGCGAGGTTGCGGATGGTGGTGCGAAGGGTGCGCATGGCGGGTAGTAGAGGGGACTGCCGGTTCTTCGACGCCAGCAGGCGCTTTATGGTTTCCTGCTCCAGCATACGCGCCCGCCGTCTCCCCGGGGAATCCTTCGCGGGCCATTATCCCGCACTGCCGCGCCTCAGCTGAACGCCCCCGGATTCATCCCCACTATCGACACAGTGAGCGCAGCCGCGTAGGCCACCCACAACAGGTACGGGAGCAGGAAGGCTCCGGCCAGCGGCTTCACCCGCCAGAACGCCACCAGGGTTGCAGCGATAAGCACGAGCAGCGTAATCACTTCCACCTGCGCAAGGCCGCCGAGCCGCCAGGCGAAGAAGAGCCAGCTCCACAGTGCGTTCAGAACGAGCTGCGCTGCATAGAGGCCGAGCGGCACCCGCGCGCCCTGCACCCCTCGCTCGCGCCACACGAGCCAGGCGGCCACCGCCATCAACGCGTAGAGGATGGTCCAGGCCGGGCCGAACAGCCAGGACGGCGGCGCCCAATCCGGACGCACCAGCGACGCGTAGAACTCGGGCGCACCCATGGACGCTCGGCTACCCACTGCCGCTGCGAGTGACGTTACCGCCAGGGACACCACGAGCCCGATGAATTGCTTTCTGTTCACGATGGCGCCGGCAGCAGGGGGTTGGAATTGCTCGCTCTCCCCCTGAGTGCAGCAATGGTGCCGGACTTGGCGAGTGGTGACGCGTGCCTTACAGTAGTTGCCGAGCGGAAGACGACCACGCTCGGCACAGCGCGTTCATCCCGGGCCTACTCGCCCGTTCTCCTAACCACCATCCCCGTGCGCGCAGACAGCCCCGCAGTCGCCACGCCCATGATGGCCACCAGGATGAGCGCCGCGATCGCGGCGGGATCCAGCAGCTGCGCTCCCACTACCAGGTCAACCACGTCCACCAGCTCCGCGACACCAACGAGTGTTAGCGCGGCCAGGGGGAGCGAGAAGGCGTAGCATGTGGCTGCGGCGTCTGGCGAGCGGCGCGCCAGCACCTGGCTGAGGGTGGACACCGCCACGAACGCCACGCACGCTCCAACCACCGCCGCGAGGAACGGAAGGCTCGTGACCGCGAACGCCATCGTCACGGGGCCAAGCACGTATTCGTGGTGCAGCGCCACGGTCGCAACGGACACCGGCGCCAGGAGTACGAGGAGCGGCGCGAGCGGGTCGAACGCGAGTAGTGGCGAACTGCGGGCTGGAGCGAGTGCTGGCATCGGGCTGCGTGCTGCAGGGCGGAGCGATTGTGTCTTATTCAGGTGACGCATCAGCATTCACGCGGTAACGCGAGAATGCGTGTTCAGCGATGCGTTTGCCCGGGTTGCGCCACCGCGGGGCGGCCGGTGGCGCAACGTTGATTGCGAGGCGTTAACTCCCGGCTCGCGCCAGGTCCGCTTCAGCCGCGATGTAACCGAAAGCGGCCCAGTACGGCGACTCCACGATTCGCCGGAAGATCTCCCGCCCGCGTTCCTCCTCGCCGTTCTCCAGGTACCAGTTCCCCACCCCGTATCCCTGGGTGGCGAACTGCAGGTCGTCCACCTCGTTCTGGTCGAGCAGTTCTTCGGGCTGCACGACGCCCTTGTACATGAGCAGGCGGCGGTAGTAGGCCGTGTTCTCGATGATGTCGAGCGACTCCGACACGCCGTTGGCAATTGCCTGAGCTTCGTGATCGCGGCCGAGCCGGCGGAGTGTCATGTAGCGCCAGTCGTTCACGGCCACGCGGCTGTCGTCATTGGTGGCAGCGCTCAGGGCCTTGTTCCATGCGTCGAGTGATTCGTCGTACTCGCCGCGCAGGTAGTGTGTGAGTGCGAGGTGGTAGTAGACGTTGCCGTGTAGTGTGCTGAGGGGGATGTTCCGCGCGTTAGGCCGCCCGTCCGGCTCGATCTCGTTCCCGGTGCCCTCTATCAGCCGCGCGGCATACTGAAAGTCCGCGAGCGCGTCATCGAACATGCGCAGCGTGATGTACCTGTGCCCGCGATGGCGATACATGCGCGGGTCGTCAGGGTGCTTCTCCACGCCTTCCGTGAACACCTCCACGGCGTCGCGATAGCGCTCGAGGTATGCGAGCCGCCGCCCGTACCAGATGATCGAATCTGCATCGAGCGGAGCTCTCTCGTATGCAGCCTGCGCCTCCGCCAGCTCGGCATCCAGCTGCGTGCGCTGCTCGGGTGTGAAGCTCCGACGAACGAGCTCGGTGCCGAGCAGCGAGGTGCCTTCCACCTGGTTGCTCGCGGATTGTGTGTCCTGTGCAGGCTCGGGACTCGAGCAGGCGGCCAGGGAGACTGCGAAGGCGAGGGCGAGGGATCGGAGGCTGGGTCTCACGTGGTCGTGGGGTGTGTGTGTTTGGCGGGCGTGCGGGCATCGCGTATGAATGGAGCGTTGCTCCTGCAATCCCGCACGCACTCCATCAATCGCTGCCGCTTTCACTCCGGTCTACAAGCACCTTTCCGTCCACGTCCGTCACCACCACACGCACAGGCTGGAATGACAGCGGACGCAGCGTGAGCGTAAACCGGCCGTTGGAAGGCCTGCTGGCATCAATGTACACGTCGTTCTGGATCTGCGAGTCGCGCACCGACGAACCCTGCCGCACGATTTCATAGTAGTCGAGCAGCCGGCTGTCGTTCTCGCCGAACACTTCGATCGTGCGAATCGTCATCTGCTGGAGCGGCACGTCAACGATCACGCTGTCGGTGTCGAAGATGGCCGACATCTCCGCTGCTCGTCCATGCGCCAGCAGTTCCAGCGGGTTGAAGCTCTGACGCTCATCCATCGCGTCGCTGTTGAGCGTGCGGAAATACGTGAGGTGCAGGTGGTTGTAGGTTGCACCCGTTCTTCCCACGGCGCCGAGTTGCTCACCCGCTTCGAGCTGCTGGCCTGCCGCCACATCTATCCGGTCCAGGTGCAGGTAGGCTGTTGCCTCGCCGCTCTCGTGCCTCACGATAACGTAGTTGCCGGCCGAGCTTGTTCCGTTCCAGGGTGTCACGTTCACCACTTCACCAGCCAGCACGGACAGCACGGGCGTACCTCTCGGTGCAGGGAGATCGATGCCGGCGTGGAAGTCGTATCGCGAGGGCAGCTTGCGCGGGCCGAACGGCGCATGCACCGAGTCGCCGTCGGCTGCGCTCGTTCCGCTCAACGGCCACACCGGCTTGCCCTGCTGCCCCGGCGGAAGATGTCCATGTCCTATTCCCCTGCCGCCCTTCAGCGTGAGGCCCTGTGAGCCGACGGCAAACAGGCGCCCGTTATGCGATGCCCATATGCCCTCGAGGTTCTTCATGCTGCCGCTCTGCATCAGGTGCCACTGGTGCCCGTCGTGATGCAGGATCGTACCACCCCATGCCACTGCGAAAATATTGCCGCCGCCGTCGCTCCACATGTCGCGAATGTGTGCGCGGGTGATCACACGCGACTGCGGATCTTCGGTCCAGCGCTCGCCGTCGTAGTGCAGGATCACGCCGAACGAGCCCGCCGCAAACACATCGTTGGCCGAGCGGCCGTGCACGACATTCATGCGGGTGTCGTCAGGGCTCTCCATGTTCGTCCATGCTGAACCGTCAAAGTGCAGCAGCACTCCTCCTACTCCCACGGCGAACACGTTGTTGCTGGCGGTGCCCCACACGCCGTGCATCTCCTGGTTCGTGGGCAGGGAAACGTACGTCCAGCCCTGGCCGTCGAAGTGGTGCGCCGTACCTCCGTTGCCCACTGCCCAGATGTCGTCGTGCGCGCTGCCCCAGAGTCCGAACAGCTGGTACTGTGTTCCGCCTGTCGTCGCCAGGCGATCCACGAGTGTCCAACCGGTGCCGTCGTAGTGCATGAGCGCACCCAGCCCGCCAACCGCCCACACGTTGTCGTTCGCCGTGCCCCAAACGTCACGGAGTGAACTCGTAACGCCGGATGCCTGCCTTACCCACGAGATGCCGTCGTAGTGCTGGATCGTGCCCGACAGGCCTACGGCAAACAGCGAGCTCGGTCCGTTACCCCAAACGGCCTCCAGCCCGCCCTGCACGGCGGACTCCATCTCGATCCATGCAGGGAATCCCTGCTCCAGCGATGGTAAATCGGCCGCAACCGGTGAAACCACCTGGTAATCGGCACACGCGGCAGCGGCGAGTAGCAGCGTAGACGCAACCGATGCGCGAAGGAGATGCGTGAGCGGAGGTTGAGCGGATGATCCTTGCAATGCAGACACTCCGGCGGGAGGAGGGTGAGCGATATTCGCCTGGCTGCGACGATTGCGGAACGCCGGCTAATGTGGAGCCGTTCGCAGTGCGACGCCAGTAGACACCCCTCGCGAACCTGAGCGCAGTGCGATGCCGGCACACACCCCGCGCGAACCCGAGCGCCCGAAGAATCGCGCACTTGTCGAATCTCTCACTTCCCGTTCGTCGCCTCCGTGAATGCCGGGAACATCTCCCGGCACCACGGAGACCCGAACATGCACATCAAACATCCCCTCGGCGCACTCATCCGCACGGTTGCCACCGCGACCGCCATCGCACTCACCTTCCTTCCCTTCGCAACCATGACCGCAAACGCTCAGGCCGCCAGCGCGCAGGCCGCCGGCACCGAAGGAGCCTACGCCAATGTCAACGGCATCAACCTCTACTACCAGGTACACGGCACCGGCAAGCCGCTCGTTCTACTGCACGGCGGGCTCGGTGTCATCGAGATGTTCGGGCCTTCAATTTCCGGCCTTGCCGAGGGCAGGCAGGTGATAGCGGTGGACCTGCAGGGGCATGGCCGCACGGCGGATATTGATCGCCCGCTCAGCCTCGAGTTCATGGCAGACGACATTGCCGCACTGCTTGAACACCTGGACATCGGGCGCGCCGACATCATGGGCTACTCGATGGGCGGCGGCGTGGCGCTGCAGGTTGCCGTCAGGCACCCGCAGCTGGTGGACAGGCTGGTGCTAGTGTCCGCGCCCGCCCGCAGCAACGCATTCTATCCTGAGCTGATCGCGCAGCAGGCAATGGTGAATGCCGAAGCTGCCGAGATGATGAAGGGCACGCCGATGTACACGTCCTACATGAGCCTCGCGCCACGCCCGGAGGACTTTCCGCGACTGCTCGACAAGATCGGCAGCGTTATGAAGAAGCCTTACGACTACTCGGAGCAGCTGGCTTCCGTGAAGGCGCCCACGCTCCTGGTTGCTGCGGACGCCGACATGTTTCCTCCCTCGCACGCGGTGGAGATGTTCGAGCTGCTGGGCGGCGGCAGGCGCGACGGCGGGTGGGACGGATCGGGAATGACCCCGCATCGCCTGGCGATCCTGCCGGGGCTCACGCACTACAACATTGCCGAGAGCCCCGCGCTGCTGGAGGTGGCGGTGAGGTTCCTGGATGGCGGCGCCTGAGGCGAGTCCGCCCCCTCACCCCTCACCCTTCACCCCTCACCCGTGTCTCTCACCCACCTACCCCCGCAATACGACGGCAGGAGCCGTCCTCGCCGCCCTTATCGCCGGCACCGCACAGGCCAGCGCACTCGCGGTGAGCAGCACCAGCGTTACCGCGGCAAAGGTGAGCGGGTCACCGGGCTCGAGGTCATACAACAGCGACCCGAGCCAGCGCATCAGCACGAACGCCGCCGCCAGTCCAATGAGCGTTCCGGCGAGGGCAAGGCCGAGTCCCTCCGCGAGGATCATCCGGAAAATCCCTTCCGGCTTCGCACCCAGCGTGAGGCGCACCGAAAGCTCGGTGCGCCGCTCGGCCACTGCCGTTGCCGTGAGGCCGTAGATGCCGATCGCCGCAAGGAACAGGGCAGCCCACGCAAACGCGGAGAGCAGCATGGCCTGGAAGCGCGGCGCCACCAGCGGCTGCGCCGTAAGCTCCGCCAGCGGCCTTATGCTCGGCAGCCAGAGTTCCGTTTCCACTTCCCGAAGCGCGGGCAACAGCGCTGCGCGCAGCTGCGCAGGCTGGAGTTCGGTGCGCAGAAGGAACGTTAGTGGCGTTGACGATATCTGCCGCCAGGGCACGTAGATGGCCGGCCGCTCGATGGTGGGGTGCCTGTAGCGGGTGTCGCCCACAACGCCCACGATCTCGCGCCATTCCGTGCTGCCGTCAGGCGCCGGATATGCCAGCTTCCTGCCCACCGCTCCCTCGTCAGGCCACAGCCTCTGCTCCAGCTCGCTGCTCACCATCAGCACGTACGGATCGTTCTGCCGGTCGTCTTCCGTAATGGCGCGACCCGAACGCACGGGAATGTCCAGCACGGTTACGAAGGCTCCGTCCACTGCCTGGGTAGTGGCCGCCGGGTTGCCTGACGCCTCCGACGCCGACTGACCTTCCAGCAGGTATGGTCGCTCGCCGTCGCCCGCACCCACCATTGGACGGAGTGCCACCGCGGTGGCGCTCTCTATTCCGGGAACCTGCCTCGCGCGCGCGAGCAGCAACTCGATTACCCCCACCATCTTCGCGGGAGTGTCGTACTTGGCGGCGCTGGACACGAGTGCCACTTCAGTCACCGACTCCGTCCGAAATCCGAGCGGCACGTTCGTAAGGCGCAGGAGGCTGTGCGACAGCAGGCCGGCGCCCGTGAGGATTACCATAGTCAGGGCGAACTGCCCCACCACGAATGCACGTCGCAGGTGACGCATGCCGGCACCCGCGGTTACCGTGCGCCCCGTGCCGCGCAGGGCATCGCCCGGATCGGCGCGTCCGGCCCACAAGGCGGGCGCCATGCCGGCAATCACCGCGGCCACGAGCGACGCACCGAGCGCGACCATCAGCACGCGCAGGTCCATCGTGATCTCGCTGAGCCGCGGCAACTCCGGCGGCGCAACGGCAACCAGCGCTCGTATGGCAGCCCATGCGACCAGCGCGCCGATCAGGCCGCCGACAGCCGCCAGAACCAGGGCTTCCAGGAATCCCTGCCTTACGATTCTCCCCCTGCCCGCGCCCAGGGCCGCCAGCACGGCGTACTCGCGCTGGCGAGTGATGCCGCGCATGAGCAGCAGGTTCGCCACGTTGAAGCACGCAATCAGCAGCAGGAGCGCGCTCGCTGCGCCGAGCACCGCTATCACCGGACGCACGTCGCCCGTGAGCGTCGTGGCCACCTCGTGCATGTCAGCCGCGGGCGACGGCAGCTCGTCCGGCAGTTCCTGCGCACGCAGCTGCAGGTAGCTGGTGAAGTCTGCGGTAGCCTGCTCGAGCGTTACGCCGGGGGCCAGGCGCCCAACGAGTGCGAACACGGGGAACTGGCCGCGCTGCGTTGCAGACGGCGCCCACGAGATTGTCGGCGCCCACAGCTCTGCACCCAGCGGCAGCCCGAACGACTGGGGCATCACGCCAACGATGGTGCGCTCGCGCCCCAGGAATCTTACTGTCTTGCCCAGTATGGCAGGGTCTCCGCCGAACAGCCGGCGCCAGAGTCCTTCGCCGAGTACGGCTACCGGCTCCGCACCGAAAACGTCGTCTTCGGGGAGCACCACCCGCCCTACCAGGGCCTCGGCACCGAGCAGGTTGAAGTAGTTGCCGGATACGAGTGCGAGCTGTGCGTAAGTGATCTCGTTGTCAATGAGCAGCGGCGCATTGAGCGGGTCCGAGATCACCGCGCCGGCGCTGGAGTAAACGCGGCTGTCGCGCGCGTAGTCAAGGATCACGTCCTCGCGCATGGCCTGACGATCGAGCTGTCGAGCCACGTCCTGGCGCCACGAGACCACCACCCGGTTCTGCTCGTGAATGGGCAGCGGACGGAGCAGAACGCCGTTGGCAACGCTGAAGAGCGCCGTGGCCCCACCAATGCCAAGGGCAAGGGTGAGTACGATGACAGCAGCGAGCCCCCGGCTCCTGCCTATCGAGCGAACTGCCTGACGCATAAACCGGGCAGGCTCCCGAAGGTCGATACTGAATACTGACTACTCAGTACTCCGTACTGCCCCTCTAATATTTCGCCAGATATTTCTTCAGCTCCCACACCGTAACTTGCGATATGTACTCCTGCCATTCCTGGCGTTTCGCCTCCAGGAAGTGCTGCGTTACCGGGTCGCCCAGCACATCCTGAATCGTTCGGTCCTTCTCCAGCTCGTCGCAGGCCTCATTCAGATTGCGCGGCAAATCATCGATGCGCAACCGACGGCGTTCCCGAAACGACATTTCCCAGATGTTCGTGTTCACCGGCTCGCGCCAGTCCGCTTCCGTTTCGATGCCCTCCAGCCCCGCACCCAGCTGCACCGCAAGGGCGAGATACGGATTTGCCGAGGAGTCCGGAGTGCGCAACTCCAGGCGTGTACCGGCTCCCCGCCGCTCGGGCACCCGGATCATAGGCGACCGATTGCGCATTGACCACGCAACGTTCACCGGCGCCTCGAAGCCCGGCACCAGCCGCTTGTAGCTGTTCACCAGCGGGTTCGTGATCGCACAGTAGCCGCGCGCATGACGAAGCAGTCCGCCAATGTAGTGCAGAGCGGTGTCGGAAAGCTCCCACTGCGCCTCTGGATTCCAGAACGCGTTCTTCCCGTCGCGGAACAGCGACTGGTGCGTGTGCATTCCGCTTCCGTTCTGGCCGAACACCGGCTTGGGCATGAAGGAGGCGTGCAGCCCGAACCGCCGCGCAACGTGCCTCACGACAAAGCGGAACGTGGCCATGTTGTCTGCCGTGGTGAGCGCATCCGCGTAGCGGAAGTCGATCTCGTGCTGGCCGTGCGCAACCTCGTGATGCGCCGCCTCCACCTCCAGGCCCATCAGCTCCAGGTCGTGCACGATCGCGCGCCGCGCGTCTTCACCCTGGTCAATCGGCGTCAGGTCGAAGTAGCCGCCTGAATCGTTGGTCACGGTGGTGGGCTGCCCGCCCTCACCCGCGCGGAACATGAAGAACTCCGCTTCCGAACCGGCATACATCGTGAAGCCAAGCTCCGCCGCACGCGCCACCTGACGCTTCAGCACCTGCCGGGGATCACCGGGAAACGGCTTGCCGTCGGGTGTGGCGATGTCGCAGATGATGCGCGCCACCGGCCCGTCCCGCTCCTCCCACGGAAACAGCCGAAAGGTGGACATGTCCGGCTTGAGCAGCATGTCCGACTCTTCCGTTCGCACGAAACCCTCGATGGACGAGCCGTCGAACATGATGTCGCCGCGCAGTGCCTTCTCCATCTGCGAACGCGGCACCTCGACGTTCTTGTTTACACCCAGGATGTCCGTGAACTGCAAACGCAGAAAGCGCACGTCGTGCGCACGAATGAGTTCGAGTACGTCGTCCATGCCTGCATCGGCAAGGTTGGGCGTGAGTGAGCGCGAAGCGGACGGCAATTTGGGCGGTGTTCGGTGTTCGGTCTGTTGGCACCCCGCGCCAGCGGATCGGGCGGAGCGCTGCCGGTGTCATCCCCGCGCGCAGCGCAGGAATCTGATCAATCATACACCGAACCCGGCCAGTGCACACGGAGCACCCGCGGGATGACAATACCGGAACGCGTAGCGCCCTCGGCTCGCTCCTTGCCTCCGGATTACATCAACACATCAATGGAGGAGATCAATGCGCGCAAGTGAAATCATGACGAAAGACCCCGCCTGTGTCACCGCGGGAGACAGCATCCGCAAGGCAGTGGAGCTGATGAGAACGCGGGACGTGGGGCTCATTCCGGTGGTCGAGAACGACAACTCCCGCAAGCTCCTGGGCGTGATTACCGATCGCGACATCGCACTGCGTGTAGTGGGCGAGGGGTTGCCCGCGGACGGCAACGTGCAGCAGTTCATGAGCAACGGTGTCCATACCGCGCGGCCGGACGACGAGGTGGACTCTGTCATGAACCTCATGGGCCGGGAGCAGATCCGTCGGATTCCCATTGTGGACGAGCGCGGCAGCGTTGTTGGCATCGTTGCGCAGGCTGACGTTGTGCTCGAAGGCGGCAACGCCAAAAAGGTGGACAACACGATCGAGAAGATATCCAGGAAGTCATGAGCGCAGGGGATGGCATTACCTTTCCGGAGGTATACCCTTTCCCCTTCGCAAATGAGTTCAGCATCAACCACCGACGGACTCTGCCCGAACTGCGGCTCGTCGGTGTCCGGCAAGTTCTGCTCGCAGTGTGGCGCCTCGTCCGGGGGCGCCACCTGCGCATCCTGCAGAGCCGCACTCACACCGGGCGCGCGCTTCTGCCACCGTTGCGGAACGGCCGCCGGCTCAACGCCGAACCTGGCGTCTGGCGGCAGCACGCAGGTGTCTGGTGGTTCCAACGCACTTCCCTGGGCCTTCGCTGCAATCGCGCTGCTCGCCTTTGCCGCATACGTGGCTGCCCAGCGCTTCGGCGCAGTGAGCATTCCCGGCGCGAACGCCGCAACGGCAACCGCGCCGGGCATGGCTGGTCTGCAGCCGAGTGCGGGTGACATCTCCAGCCTGTCGCCGGAAGAACAGGCCGATCGCCTGCACGACCGCGTGATGCGACTCTACGAGGAGGGCAAGGCAGACAGCGTGCAGTTCTTCGCGCCAATGGCCATCTCCGCCTACCAGATGCTCCCTGACCTGAACGCGCACCGTCGCTACGACATGGGCAGGATTGCAGATGTGAGCGGTGAGTTCACCATGGCGCGCGCGCAGGCGGACACCATTCTGGCCGCCGTACCCAACCACCTTCTCGGCCTTATACTGGCCTCACGCGTGGCGGAACAGGAAGGTCGCCAGGCAGACCTCGCAGGCTATACGGAAAGGCTGCTGAACGCTTCCGAATCGGAACTCGCGCAGGTTCCGCAGCGGGAGGAGTACGAACTCCATGCGAACGACATCAACATCGCGCTGGTGGAAGCAAGGCGCAGATAGCGCCTGCAGCGCGGGCGAAGCTGTTCGCAACCGCAGCAGCACCAGTCTTGTGAAGGACACACGCCGGGGGTCCGCAGGAACAGGAATCCTGCAGCGACCTCCGGTATGTTGCCTTTCCTTACCTGC
>DATGOL010000193.1:0-5860 GCA_035306065.1 Gemmatimonadales bacterium
GGTACGGATAGGCGGAGCATGGGTCGCAGGCGAGCTGGACGGTCAGCATGCAGGCTACGAGGAGATTGCCTTCACCTGCCTGAACGGAAGCTGGGTGACCGCAGACAGCGCCGCTGCTCTGTCTGCGGGCGACTCCGCCCCCGCAGGAGGCTGATTGGACAGCAGCGTTGCCGCACCGCCCGTCCGGCAGCGTCTGCTGTCGCTGGACGTCTTTCGCGGCCTCACCGTGGCGGGAATGCTCCTCGTCAACAATCCAGGCACCTGGTCAGCCATCTACCCGCCGCTCAGGCACGCCCAATGGCACGGGTGGACTCCAACAGACCTGATTTTCCCCTACTTCCTGTTCATCGTAGGCATTACCACCGTACTCTCGATGGACTCCCGCAGGGCTCGCGGGCACGACGACTCCGAGCTCAGTCGCCAAGTGCTGCGACGCGGCGTGATAATCTTCCTGCTGGGGCTCCTGCTGGCGTGGTTCCCCGGTTACACCTGGGGTGAGGTTGCCGCCAACCCGGACCCCAGCTTCCTCGATCGCGTGATCGACCGGCTTCCGCGCACCCGAATTCCCGGTGTACTCCAGCGCATCGGACTGGCATACGCGGTCGCGGGGCTTCTCGTAATCCGGCTGCGTCCGCGTCAGCAGCTCATTGCTGCAGCCGCCCTACTGCTCGGCTACTGGGGCGCCATGACGCTCATACCGGTGCCGGATTCGGGCATCATGGGCTGGCGCACCCTGGACGACCCCAGCGGGAACCTTGCAGCGTGGCTGGATCGTACGCTGCTGGACTGGGGCAGCCTGGGCAACCACCTCTGGGCGTCGTCTCGCACATGGGATCCCGAGGGACTCCTCAGCACGGTGCCCGCGATCGGCACCGTGCTGCTCGGCGCGCAGGCCGGACGGTGGTTGAACAGCAGCAGGCCGCTCGACGAAAAGCTGAATCTGCTCTTCGCCGCGGGCGTGCTTGCCACGGTGGTGGGTGCCATGTGGGGCTGGGTGTTTCCCATCAACAAGAGCCTCTGGACCAGCTCCTATACGGTTTTCACGGCGGGGATGGCGGCGGTCACGCTGGCAACGATCATCTGGATGGTGGACGTGCGCGGCTGGCGCGGCTGGACGTATCCGTTCGTGGTGTACGGAGTGAATCCGATCGTCGCGTTTCTGGGATCCGGACTCATGGCCCGACTGATCTACTCGGTGATACGAATTGACACGGAAACCGGGTCAATTTCGTTGCAGGCAGCGATCTTCCGAACCATATTCGAACCGTTGGGTTCGCCTCGCTTCGCCTCGTTGCTGTTCGCGATCTCCTTCGTCGCACTTTGGTTCGGGATCCTCGCCGTTCTGCACCGAAGGGGGATCTACCTGAAGGTGTAGCGATCGGCTTTCCGAATGCCGCTTGGTCTGCTGGTACCAGGCATTTCTGCCGTCGGGTAGCGCGGGGTATTGCGGGGTGCTGCCATGCCCGGGCGCTCCAGCAGCCTTCCGCACTGCTGTGGGCTCGTTTGCCTTGAGGCGCTCCGGGCTCCCCGGCTGAACCCAACGGCTGGGTGTGCTTGCGGCGCACCCGGAACACGAGTTGCCATTCCCACTGGAACAGATGACCGCAACCTTCCGCCCCGAACTGCCAAAGCGGCTAACGCCGCTTCTGCCGACTCTGCTGTTGGCCGCGCTCGTTGTGGTGGCGCCGCTGGGCAGCGAACTGTCTGCGCAACGTCGCACACAGCCGGCCAGGAGCACGTCCAAGCCCGAGGCCACTGCGCCGAAGGGTGTTCTCGAGTTGCGTCGAGACCTGTCGTCAATGCTCGATGGCTTTACACGAAATGGGCAGTGGGGTGCTGCGGTAGTGTCGCTCACGCGCGGAGACACGCTCTTTCAGCGCGCTGCAGACACACACATGATGCCGGCGTCCACGATGAAGCTGTACACGGCGGCGCTTGCGCTCGACACGTTCGGTCCGGAGCACCGCTTCAGCACGGATCTGCTGCACGACGGCCCCGTTCGCGAAGACAATGTGGTTGAGGGCAACCTGTATCTCCGCGGTGCCGGCGATCCTGCGCTTGCCGCGCGCTTCATGCCAGGGCGTCGGCCTGATGCTGCCGTGGATGCACTCGCCCGGATAGTTCGCGATGCCGGTATCACGCACATACGTGGCGACGTGGTTGGTGATGCCACGCTCTTCGAGCACGAGCTCGTGCCGGAAGGTTGGCAGACGCGCTACCTGAGTGCGGGTTATGCCGCACGAGTGTCGGCGCTGTCGCTGAACGAGAACCTGGTTACGATTGCCGTGGAGCCAATGAGTTCGGGGTCAGGCGCTTCGGTGAGATTCGAGCCGCAGGCGCGCGGACTGCGGCTCGACAACCAGGTGCGCACGGTTGCCGGCCGGGGTGCAAACGTGGTGGCATATACGTTGGCAGACGGAACGATCCTGGCGCGCGGAACCATAGGGCGGAGCGCTGGTGTGCGCCGCTACAACCTCGTGGTCGAAGAGCCCGCCCGTTATGCAGCAGGCGCGCTGCTCGAAGCACTACGCCGTGCTGGCGTGCAGGTGGATGGTGGTGTAGCCCTGGCGCCCACGCCGAGCGATGCCATGCTCCTTGGCGGCATACCGTCGCCGCCAATGCACCAGCTGGTATCCGTGATGAACCGCGAGAGCATCAATCATTACGCCGAACTGCTGTTCCGCAACGCTGCGCGACGCGTGCTCCAGGACAGCCCTGGTTCTGCGCAAACCGGTAACGTGCTGCTGAAGCGCTTCATGGACGCGCGCGTGGGTGGTGACCCCGACGCAGTGTTCGCTTCCGACGGCAGCGGGCTCTCCGTGCTCAATCGCGTTACGGCGCGTTCACTCGTGCAGCTGCTCTCGCATGCGCACGACGCCCCGTGGTCATCCACCTTTCACGCGTCGCTACCGGTTGCCGGCGAGTCCGAGCTTCTGCGCACACGCATGCGCAACACCCCTGCTGCCGGCAACCTGCATGCGAAAACCGGAACCACGAACGACATAATCTCGCTCGCTGGCTATGTAACGGCAGACAATGGCGAGATCCTGGCGTTCGCATTCCTGTACAACGGCAGGGATCGCTGGAACGCGCGTGAGGCGCTGGATGTGATGGGCGCTACGATGGCGCAATGGGGAAGAGACTAGGGGTTAAGGGTTAGGGGTCAGGGGTCGCGTTCCACGGGTCGTCTCGTAACGCCGGCATTCGGGAACGCGCAGCACGAGCATCTTGATCGGCCGGTATCGTGGAACGCGCAGCACGAGCATCTCGATCGGCCGGCAGTTTCGGGGGCAAAGCCCCCTCCTTAACCCTTAACCCCTAACCCCTTAACCCGTTCCCTCAGCCCGTCGTCGCCGCCAGCACTTCCTCCAGCTGCTCCCGCGTCATGAGCTTCCGTTCCAGCACCGTGTCAACCACGCTTCCGCCGGTTGCCAGTGCAGTGCGCGCCACCTCGGTGGCCGCTTCGTAGCCGATGATCGGCACCAGCGCGGTTACCACCCCGATGGAATTCTCCACGAACCAGCGCATGCGGTCTTCGTTTGCGGTGATTCCCTCCACGCAGCGAGTGCGCAATACCTCGCAGCTGCGGCGCAGGGAGTCGATGCTTCGCAGCAGCCGGAACGCGATGATCGGCTCGAATACGTTGAGTTGAAGCTGTCCGGCTTCCGCTGCCAGGGTTACGGTAACGTCACCACCGATGATATCGAAGCAAACCTGGTTCACCACTTCCGGAATCACGGGGTTCACCTTGCCCGGCATGATCGACGAACCCGGCTGCATGGCGGGCAGGTTGATCTCGCCGAATCCGGCACGGGGGCCTGACGAGAGAAGCCTCAGGTCATTGCAGATCTTGGAGAGCTTCACCGCGCAGCGCTTCAGCACTCCGGACAGCTGAACGAAGGCACCCGTGTCGGAGGTGGCCTCAACGAGATCCGGCGCGGTTATCAGCTCGAGCCCGGTGATCTCGCTCAGGTTGCGCCTCACGAGCTCCGCATACCCCGCAGGCGCATTGATACCCGTACCGATTGCCGTTGCACCCATGTTGATCTCTCGGATCAGTGCCTGCGCCTCACCCAGGCGCTCGACGTCTTCGCCGAGGGTGGTGCCGAATGCGGAGAATTCCTGGCCGAGTGTCATTGGTACCGCATCCTGCAACTGGGTGCGTCCCATCTTGATGAATCCCGAGAATTCCACACCCTTTGCACTGAATGCCTTCGCCAGCTCTGCAACCGAGGTCCGCAACTCTTCCAGCGATCGGTGCAGGGCGATCTTGAGCGACGTGGGATACACGTCGTTGGTGGACTGGCTGAGGTTCACGTGGCTGTTGGGGTGCACGAAGTCGTACTCCCCGCGATGGCGGCCCTGGAGCTCCAGTGCGCGGTTCGCAATCACCTCGTTGGCATTCATGTTGGTGGACGTTCCCGCTCCACCCTGGATCATGTCCACCAGGAAGTGCTCGTGGTGCCTGCCCGTACGAATCTCCCGCGATGCACGCACGATCGCGTCGGCCGTCTCCGGCTGAAGCAGCCCAAGCTCCGCGTTGGCGAGCGCCGCAGCCTCCTTCACGGCGGCAATCGCTTCCACCAGCGACGGGAACTCGCGCACGGCAACGCCGGTAATGGGGAAGTTCTCCAGCGCGCGAAGCGTCTGCACACCGTACAGGGCATCATCCGGCAGCTCGCGCTCGCCCAGAAGGTCATGCTCAGTGCGCGTACGCATGCCGCCGAGCGCCACGGTCTGGCCGCGGCCCGACACGGTGGCGTCTACGTGGCGCAACCGTTGCGAAATGGCTCGCGCAGCCCTCGCGACCAGTGCCGCGTAGAGCTGTGGGAAGTCCTTGATGAGGTCGTCGAGCTCCGAGCGCTCGAGAACGAGTGCTTCGGTTGGCTCCAGGGCTCGACCAGTGGTTCCATGTTTGTCGTCATCCAGGAGAACACCCTCACCAAGCCCCTCACCCGGCCCGAATGTGCGAAGCCGCACCGGCCGGCCGTCCCTGTGCTTCTCGATGGCCACTGTTCCCGCCGTTATGATCGCAAAGATCCTGCGCGGGTCACCCTCCTTGAAGAGCAGGGTATCAGTGTCATAGCTCACCGGGTTCATGCTGCGGGCGAGCCGCCAGTAGTAGGCGTCTGGAAAGCCGGAAAGGAATGAAGACTTGCGAAGCGTATCGCCGATGATCGACATGACGAATAAGGGAACGAGTAAGGGAAATTTGCGCCTGCAACATGCAATCTACCGCATGCGCGGGGTTCTTCTGATGTTGCTCGCCTTTCTGGCTGCATGCGGCGAAGCGGAGCGAATTGTGGAACAGCTTCGCCCGGCACCCGCAACTCCGCATGAGAGCTATACACGCAAGCTCGAAGACGCAGGAATGCTCGAAACGGCACTCGGCCGCGACTGGGCTGCCGCAGCGGACTCTGCTCTCGCGTTCCCCGTACCGATATCGCTGCCCTACCGCGAGCGTGCCTACTTTTCGCAGTTCGAAGCCGCTGCAGGCAGCTGGAGCTTCAACGCAAGCCGGGGTGAGCGGGTACGCGTAACGCTGGCCAGGGAAGACACGTCCACCTTTGCCGTGTTCGCAGACCTGTACGAGGTGCCTGCGGACACCACGGACGAGCCCGAGCGGCGTGCGTGGGCAGACAGCCTTGCGATCGGGTTCATTCACGACGTGCGCCGCGATGCGCGCTTCGTATTGCGCGTGCAGCCGGAATTGCTGCGCACCGGAAGCGTTACGGTAACGATCGAGCGCGGACCTTCACTCGCATTCCCCGTTGAGGGGCGGGATACTCGTGCGATCCAGAGCTACTGGGGAGCGGACCGCGACGGCGGGCGCAGAAGCCACGAGGGGTTGGACATCTTC
>DATGOL010000194.1:0-8394 GCA_035306065.1 Gemmatimonadales bacterium
CCATGGTTCTGCTCGCAACTGGCCTGGGCGGAATAGCAGCAATGCGCAGGCGCCGCGCCCGCAACGCCTGACAGCAATACCGCCGGCGATCCAGAGATAGAACCAAAATGAAAGAGCGGGTCCCGGAATCGATATCCGCGACCCGCTCTCACTTTTCGCACGCCAACGCCGACCAGGTACCGCACCATCAGTAACCTATCCCTGCCCAGCCGAGGGCGGCTCCGCCGCCCCCTGACAGCTAAACCCTATCACCTCAGTACCGATAATGCTCCGGCTTATACGGCCCCTCCACCGGCACCCCGATGTACGCCGCCTGGCCCTCCGTCAGCTCTGTCAGCTTCACGCCCAGCTTCTCCAGGTGCAGCCGCGCCACCTCCTCATCCAGCTTCTTCGGCAGCGTGTAGACCTTCTTCTCGTACCGGTCGTTATGCAGGTGGAGCTCGATCTGCGCCATCACCTGGTTCGTGAAGCTCGCTGACATCACGAAACTCGGATGTCCCGTGGCACATCCAAGATTCAACAGACGGCCCTCGGCCAGAATCAGCACGCTGTGTCCGTCGGGGAACACGAACTCGTCGTACTGCGGCTTGATCTCGACGCGCTTCACTCCGCGCCGCTTCAATCCCGCCATGTCTATCTCGTTGTCGAAGTGGCCGATGTTGCCGACAATCGCCTTGTCCTTCATGCGCGCCATGTGATCCACCGTGAGGATGTCACGGTTACCGGTGGCGGTGATGAAGATGTCCGCCGTTTCCAGCACATCCTCGAGCGTGGTTACCTGATAGCCTTCCATTGCCGCCTGCAGTGCGCAGATCGGATCGATCTCGGTGATCACGACGCGCGCACCCTGGCCGCGCAGTGCCTGGGCGCACCCCTTGCCCACATCGCCGTATCCGCACACCACGGCAACCTTGCCCGCGAGCATCACGTCCGTTGCGCGGTTCAGGCCGTCGATGATCGAGTGACGGCAACCGTACAGGTTGTCGAACTTCGACTTCGTAACGGAGTCGTTCACGTTGATTGCCGGGAACCGCAGGGTGCCGTCGCGCATCATCTCGTACAGACGGTGCACACCTGTTGTGGTCTCCTCGGACACGCCGCGAATGTCCTCCGCCACACGGGTCCAGCGACCCGGGTTCGCCTGCGCCTGGTCGCGCAGCAGCTGGAGGATCACGCCCCACTCCTCCGGATCGTTCTCCGGATCGAAGGCCGGGATCTCGCCGGACTTCTCGTAGTCCGCGCCGCGGTGCACCAGCAGCGTGGCGTCACCGCCATCATCGAGCAGCAGGTTCGGACCCTTGCCGTCAGGCCACATCAGCGCCTGTTCGGTGCACCACCAGTACTCCTCCAGCGTCTCGCCCTTCCAGGCGTACACGGGAGTGCCCTTCGGGTCGTCAGGCGTTCCGCTGCGCCCCACCACCACCGCAGCAGCAGCATGATCCTGCGTGGAGAATATGTTGCACGACACCCAGCGCACGTCGGCGCCCAGGTCCACCAGCGTCTCGATGAGAACGGCCGTCTGCACCGTCATGTGCAGCGATCCCATGATGCGCGCACCCGCGAGCGGATTCTGCCCCGCATAACGAGCGCGCAGCGCCATCAGGCCGGGCATCTCGTGCTCCGCAAGCCTGATCTCGTGACGCCCCAGCTCGTGAAGCGATATGTCCCGCACCTTGAAGGGCGGACGATCCGTCAACGTTTCAACAGCAGTTGCCATCGTAGTGTGTTTGGTGGTCCGTGTGAAAATCAGTACTGCCACGCACCAGCCCCCAACGGCCGGCGCATGCATCGGTCAGTCGCAATCCCGGGAACGGGCTGCACCAGCCAGCCCGCCCTCAACCCCATCTCTTCAACCCGCATGAAGACATCTCGAATAACGCATCTCAACAGCGCCGCTCCGCCACCGCCGCAAACAGAACTGGCCCCTTCGCATCCGGGTCAGGCGTGAGCGAGCGGTAACGCGGTGCCCCGAACCCCGCATCCGTCATAAGCCCGGCCATCTCCTGCTCCCCGAAGCCAAGCCACACGTGACCCATGCTCCGGCGGTACTCCTCGCGCGCGTGAGGAAGCATGTCCAGCACCATCAATCGCCCTCCGGGCCGTACCACGCGCGCCGCCTCCGCCAGCACCAATGCCGGCTCCGCAACATGGTGCAGCACGAGAAGCAGCAGCGCCACATCCAGCTCCGAATCCCCGATCGGAAGCGCCTCCAGGTCGCCCCTGCGCAGCTCCACATTGTCAGCGCCCGACAACCGCGATCCCGCCGCCTCCAGCATCGCCGATGACCCGTCCACCGCAATCACGCGTGATACCCACGGCGCCAGCACCGCAGACGTACTGCCGGTTCCGCAGCCAAGGTCGCCCACCGTCCAGCCGGCATCGAGCAATGCGAACAGTGCCGAACCGTCTGCCGCATACCCGAACAACTCTGCCCGCGTTGCATCCCACTCACCCGCCGCACTCTCGAAGTACGCGCGCGAGTCCGTTCTCCGTGCTGCAAGCACCGCACGCAGGCGCTCCGCATCGTGCCGGGCCTCGCGCGACACCAGCAATGTCTCCCGAACAACCTCCCATACACGCCCGGCCGACTCATCCAGCAGCGCCGCCCGATACCGTCGGCTCGTTCCCTCCGGACGGGACTCCACCCAACCCTCCTCGCCAAGCACACGCAGGTGACGGCTCACCGTACTCTGCGGAAGCTGAACCACCATGCACAACTCGCCCACGCTCAACTCATGGCGGTCGAGCGCGGTGAGCAGGCGTGCCCTTGTGGGCTCCGCCAGGGCGGCGAGTTGATCCAGTACAGCGATGTGGGCAGTCATATTCATCCGTTCATGCGGATGATAGGATATAACCCCGTCATTCCCGCGTCAATGGCACCGTGACTACGCGGCGGGTGCGGCAGTCATGAATACACAGCCGACGCTGGCTGCGTACCGCGTAGCTCGCGATCCGTGATCCTGCCAAGACCCGCCTCGCATACACCCACGCGCCCGTCCGACATCCACGAGCTGTTCGTCCGCGAAAAGGCGCTCCTTCTTGCAGCCCGTCATGGGAGTGCGATCAAGGTGCGCTACTGGATCGTGGCGTGCGGTCTCGTGGTTGCCACCGGTGCTGCGCTTTCGGGATTCCTGAAAGGCCCGCTGCTCTGGCCGCTCACCGCGCTCACGCTGCTGTGCGGACTGGCCAACGTGGTAGCGGACGTCACGCGCAGGCGTGGGCCCATCAGCCCCTGGCACTTCTGGGGAATGATGCCCCTGGACACGCTGGTCATTGCCGGCGCGGTGGCGTCGCTGGGCAGCCGGGGCGCAATGATGATGTCCTTTTACATCGTTGCGGCTACCTCCTACGCCCTTGGCCTGCCGCGCGCGGCTCGTCTGCAGCTTGCACTGGCGTGCCTGGCGTACCCGATCGGCCGCGTGTTCGGCCTGGGACTGGAGACCATGAGTCAGGCCAACATCGGACTCATAGCGGTCGAGACCCTGTGCCTCGCCGGTCTCGGCTGGGTGGGAATACGCAGCGCAATCCGCGTTACCTATCGCGTGCGCAAGGTGCGCCGGGCCATTGCTGAACTGGAGCACGGCAATTTCACCGCCAGGCTGTCTGCCCGCACGCTGGACGACTTCGGCTTTCTCGCGGTGAGCTTCAACAGCACCGCGCGCGCGCTCGGTGAAATGATGCAGCAGCTGGGCGCCCAGGTGGCGGAGCGGGAGACCACGGAACAGAAGCTTGCCCGCGCCCTTTCGCTCGCCAGGTCAACTCTCGAGTCCACTGCAGACGGCATTCTCGTTGTGGATCGCGACGGCATCGTGCAGGGCCACAACCGGAAGTTCCTGGAGATGTGGCAGATTCCGCCCGAGGTGATGGAAACGGGCGACGACCGCGAGCTCGTCAGGCGGGTATTCCGCCAGCTCGTGGATGCCGAACGCTTCAAGCAGCAGCTGGAGGCGCTTTACGCCGACCCGGGCGCAGAGAGCCTCGACGCACTGCACTTCCACGATGGCCGCGTCTTCGAACGCTACTCCACGCCGCAACGGCTGGCAGACGGCGAGATTGTCGGTCGCGTATGGAGCTTCCGCGACATCACCAGTCGAGTGAGGCTCGAGGAGCAGCTCACGCACCACGCCTTTCACGATGCCCTCACGGGCCTCTCGAACCGCGTAAGGCTCCGCGAGCGGGTTCAGCATGCACTCGTTCGCGCGGGCCGTACCGCAGAGCGCATTGCCGTTCTCTTCATTGACCTGGACGGCTTCAAGAACATCAACGACAGCCTCGGCCACGGTGCCGGCGATCGACTTCTTACGATGGTCGCGGACAGGCTCGTGAACGCAACGCGTGGCTGCGACACGGTGGCCCGGCTTGGCGGCGATGAGTTTGCAGTGCTGCTGGAGAACGTGGACGACGACGAAGATGCCGTGCAGGTGGCGGAGCGCGTTGCAGAGGCAATGCTTCACCCCTTCATGCTGAACACGGTGGAAGTGTTCGTTGGTGCGAGCATGGGTATCGCGCGTGCCATGGACGCCGATACGGTGCAGGCGGCAGCAGACGAGCTGCTTCGCAATGCGGACGTCGCCATGTATCGCGCAAAGGCAGCCGGCAAGGCGCGATGGGCGATCTTTCAGCCTCACATGCACGAACTGGCGCGCGAGCGGCTGGCGCTGGAGGCCGATCTTCGTCAGGCAATGGAGCGCGGTGAGATGCGCATCGTCTACCAGCCGATAATTGCGCTCGCAGACGGCCGCCTCACGGGTCTCGAGGCACTCGTGAGGTGGCAGCACCCCGAGCGCGGAGACATCCCGCCCGCCACCTTCATTCCGATCGCCGAGGAAACCGGCCTGATCGTGCCGATAGGAAGGTGGGTGCTGCGGGAGGCATGCATGTGCGCCGCTCGCTGGAGGCAGATGATGAACGGCGCTCCGCTTTCCCTCACGATCAACCTGTCCGGCAGGCAGTTCCAGGAAGACGGAATGCTGGAAGAGGTGGAAACCGTTCTCGCTGACACGGGGCTTCCGGGAACCTCGCTGGTGCTCGAGATAACCGAGAGTGCCATCGTGCAGAACACCGACACGATGCTCCAGCGCATGCACGAACTGAAACGGCTTGGTATCAGGCTGGCGATAGACGACTTCGGAACCGGCTACTCGTCTCTCAGCTACCTCCAGCGATTCCCGATCGACATCCTGAAGATCGATCGTGCCTTTGTGGAAGATCTCGGGGTTCCGGGCCACGACGGCGCACTCGTACGCACCATCATCGCCCTCGGCGAGATGATGTCACTCGAGACCGTCGCGGAGGGAATAGAGCAGCCACGCCAGCGTGACCATCTCCGTGAGCTTGGCTGCGAGTTTGGCCAGGGATACCTCTTCGCGCATCCGATGGAGACCGCAGAGGTAGACGCGCACGTAACGGGAGCGGCGCCAACGCTGGTTTGATCGGATCAGGGCGCGGCGAGCCTCTCCATGACGCCGCACTCTCCTGCCCGGCACCGTGCTATGTTGTGCGGCAGTACAGAACCGCATTCCCGACCCACGGAGTCCTGTCCCATGCAATCTGGTGTAAAGTTCGCTGCGCATGTCCTGCTCGCGGCCTTCCTTGCCGTTCCAGTCGCCGCCCAGGAGCGCCCTTACAGCGAGGTAGTTCCGGCATCCGCCACCACCGAGCGCGGCATGTTCAATGTCCACCGGGTGAACGAGTCCCTTCTCTTCGAGATTCCCGACTCACTGCTCGGCCGCGACATGATCATCATGAGCCGCTACGAGAGTACGCCGCAGGGCTTCTCGCAGGTTGGTGCCAACATGGCGCCAAACATCGTTGTGCGGTGGGAAGTGCGAGGCGACCGCGTGTACCTGCGCGCTGCGTCTCACCAGACCACGGCAGACGAAGGAACGGCCCGCTACATGGCTGTCGAGAACCAGAACTTCGCCCCGGTGCTGCAGTCCTTCCCCGTTGCCGCACGAGGCAATGGAACCGTGGTAGTCAACGTGACGGACCTGTACCTGGGCGAGACGCCGGCCTTCACGCTGCAGCGCAACCAGCGGCAGCAGCTGGCGGTGCGTCGCTACGAACGCGACAGGAGCTGGATGGAGCATGCATTCGCATTCCCCATCAACGTGGATGTGCGGGTTGTGCAGACGTATTCGGTTGACCAGCCGCCGTCCAACCAGCGTGGCGGGGCGTTGTCTTTCGAGGTAAATCACTCGATGGTACTCCTGCCGAAGGAGCCGATGATGCCCCGTTTGTGGGACGAGCGGGTGGGCTTCATCAGTGTGCAGCGAACGGACTATTCGAGTGATTTCCAGGGTGTGCGGCCCGATCGTTATGCGGTTCGCTACAGGCTGGAGCCGTCGGACCCGGCCGCCTTCGCACGTGGCGAACTGGTGGAGCCGAAGAATCCGTGGGTGTGGTACATAGACCCCGCCATGCCCGAGGAGTGGGTGCCTTACGTGGAGGCGGGCGTGCTCGAGTGGAACGATGCATTCGAGCAGGCAGGCTTCCGCAACGCAATCCAGGTTCGTCGCGCTCCTTCTCCGGCCGAGGATCCGAAGTTTTCGCTGCTCGACGCGCGCTACTCGGTGGTGCGCTACGTGCCTACCACCGTGCGGTCTGCCAACTCGGGTGCGGACGTGGTGGACCCCCGGTCCGGCGAGGTGATACGCGCGCACACCAACCTGCTCCAGGCGGTGGCCGAGCGCATGCGGTGGCAGCTGATGTCGCAGGTTGCCACGGCGGCTGATGACAAGCGCTATCGCAACTCCAGGCTGCCTGACGAGCTGATGGGCGAGGCCATACGGTATGTGATGTCGCACGAGACGGCGCACTCGGTTGGGCTGCCTCACAACCAGCGCGCGAACTTCGTATTCCCCATCGACTCCATCCGCAACCCGGAGTTCGTGAGGCGCATGGGACACTCCGGGTCATCCGTGGGACGCACCCGCTTCAACTACGCTGCGCAGCCCGGAGATGGTGTTCCGCCGGAGCGTCGTGTTGGCGTGTGGGACAAGTGGGCGGTGTACTGGGGTTACCGGCCCATTCCGGGCGCAGCGACGCCTGAGCAGGAAACGGACTCGCTCCACTCCTGGATTGTGGAACGTGCCGACAAGCCCTGGTTCCGCTTCGCGTCTGCCCAGTTCGGGATGGATGAGGAATGGGATCCGTATCGCATGACCGAGGGCATCAGTGATGACCCCGTTGGTGCGGCCGAACTGGGAATGCGAAACCTGAGGATGATGGCGGACAGCCTGCTTCCGTGGGTTCTGGAGGAGGGAGATGACTACTACGAACTCGAGACGTTCTACCTGCAAACGCTGGTGCAGTGGAATCGTTATGCCGAGCATGCTGCGGCGGCCGTTGGAGGTTCGTGGACGCACCACAAACGCTTTGGTGAAGAAGGAGTGGTATTTCGCGCAGTTGAGCCCGACTACCAGCGCAAGGCGATGCGCTTCATCGGGCAGCATGTGCTTGCAACTCCCACCTGGGCGCTGAACCCGGACATCCTGAGGCGCCTGGAGCATGCGGGTGCGGTGGAGCGCATTCGTGCCTACCAGGAACTGGCGGTGCAGCGGCTGCTGAACCACGCGCGCCTGGCGAGGCTCATAGAGCAGCAGGAGTTTCTGGGTTCGAACACCTACACTCCGACGGAGATGCTGGACGACGTGCGCTCCATGGTCTGGGGCGACCTCACGTCAGGCAGGGCAGTGGACACCTACCGCCGCAACCAGCAGCGGGCGTATCTCGCACAGGCTGCCTACCTGCTCAACCAGGCAGAAAACGACGGCTGGCAGCCGCCGTCGTCAGGTGACCTGCGCGTGAGTCGGAACAACGACCCGCCACTGAACGATGAGCTCAAGATCGCGCAGTCTGACATCCGTCCGCTCATTCGCGAACAGCTGGCGCTGCTGAAGCGCGAGCTGAGCGCAACCCTGGATGGCGGCGTAAGAGACCGCATGACGCGCCTTCACCTGGAAGATGCACTGGTCCGCATTGACGAGGCGATGGGAGAGGGCTGACCGAGCCTCGCGAGCAGGTATACGGACAGACGGCCGCCTGATCTGATTCGAAGATCAGGCGGCCGTCGTTTCTGCCAACCTGCTTTCGCACCGCAATCGCACCGCCCCTGCATCCTCGCCTCACGATTCACCATTCGGGGCTCAGTGCACTGGGGTTCCTCTCCCTTACCTCCCCTCCGAGAAATCAGCATTGAAGATGGGCAGCACGCGCAATCCCGGCCGGTTGCTCCTTGCAATGTTGATCAGGCCCATCTGAACTCCGCGCAGCTCGTTGGCGATGTTCACGATCGCGATGGTCAGCCCGTGCTGGGTGCCCCGCACATCGGTCACGACACCGGTACCAAGTCCCCTCAGTGATCCATCCCGGGTAATCCGCAGGTAGCCGGCT
>DATGOL010000195.1:0-6745 GCA_035306065.1 Gemmatimonadales bacterium
CGGCACGTAGGCAGCGCCACTGCCCAGCACACCGAGCAGCGCGGCCGGCAGATCGCGTCCACGCGGCAGCACGACCGCCACTCGATCGCCTTCCGCCACACCGAGTCCGCGCAGCTCGAGAGCGATCGCCTGCGCACGCCGCAGGAGCTGTGCATAGGTGTACATCCCGTCCGGGGCCGAAACAGCTATCGCATCCGGTGTGCGCTCTGCCTGCTCGACAAGCAGATCCACAAGCGTCACATCTGTACGGTACGCGCGCTCCGTCGCGTTCCATTTCGTAAGACGGGCACGATCTGCATGCGAAACAACCGGAAGGTTGCTCAGGCTGATGTGAACGTTTTCAACGACAGCGCCTGCCAGCTCAGCAAGTGAGCCTGCCCACGAGTCGACGACGTCCTTGTTGAGGAGATCAGTGTCATAGTGCCACACGCAAACAAACTCTTCCGCGTGAGGCAGTATCTCCAGCGAGAGATCGAACTGCCCCTCCTGTTGCGAAAACGGCACAGCGCTGAGCCTCAATGCGCCGGCTTCAATCTCGCTGCCGGGGCCGCCAAGTCTGAGTCGCTCGAGCGTCTCTGATCGCGCAAATTCGTGTAGGGCGAACATGACCTGGAATGGCGAACCCGTCGGACTCACGCGTGCCCCTGACTGCTCGACCATCCGGGCAAGCGGGTAGTCCTGATGGGCTATGCCGCTAATGACGGTCTCACGCACATTGTGCAGTAACGCGGAGAAAGTGGTCTCAGGCAGGATCTCACGAATCCGGATCGGAAGTGTGTTGACGAAATGACCGATTGTACGGGCGAACCGCGCGGAGGGACGACCGTGTACCGGTATCCCCACCACGATGTCGCGCTGCATCGTTAGCCGGTGCAACAGGGCGAACCACAGGCTTGCGAGCAGTACGAAATCCGTCACACCTTCGGCGCGTCCAGTACGGCGCAGAGCATCCGCCAATGCGGGCTCTAACGTGGTGATGAGCGACGCACCGCGCATCCGGGGAGTTCGGGGCCTCGCACCGAGAATGGGCAGTTCCAGGATTGGTGGTGACGGGGTTAGAACCGCCTTCCAATATTCCCTGCTTGTGCGAGCCGCCTCGATAGCTTGGGTGTGCCACGTCACGAACTCTGAGTAGGTTGCCCCGTTCCGTACTGCCGGCGTCGCCCTTCCAGTAACGATCGCGCTGTAAATGTCAAAGAGCTCCTCGAGGAGCACGTAAATTGAAATGCCATCGACCGCGATGTGATGAGCAGTCAGCAACAGCACATGCTTGTCGTCTGCCTCCTGAAAGACGTCCGCCCTGAGCACGGGTCCGGTGGAGAGGTTAAATGGCTCCTCGTATGCGGCCCTGATCCGAATGGGCAGATCGTCACCTGATTGTGCACGAACATCGAACACCCGCACTGCGGCTGGAGAGTATCCAGCGACTCGCCTTACCGGGACGCCCTCTCGAAGCACGTATGTAGTTCTCAGGCTTTCATGACGGTCGAGCAGGGTTTGGATCGTGCGCGTGAACACATCGATGTTGAAATCCCCATGGACTCGAGCGACGAAAGCGACGTTGTAGGCAGGACTGTCAGGCGACAGCTGATGAAGCAACCAAAGGCCACGCTGCGTCTCAGCCAGCGGACCGAAGGTAAAATGGCTTCGGGCTTCTTCCGTAAGGTATGAGATGATATCCGCTCGGCACGCACGTAGCGCTTCTGCAACCTGCGGACTCAGCTTACCGGCGGGTGCGCGGAACCGAAGGCTTCCCCCCTCTACCCACAGTATCACGCCTGCGGCTTGGGCGAGGCGCAGCGCTTCAGCAGCATCCATCTCAGATCTCACCCTCAATCCACGCCTCCCCAGAGGCATGGCTACCCACAGCCGGCGCCGACACGTTGGCGATAGAATCTTCGATTGCCGCCACGATCGCCGACGGCGTTTCTGCCTGTAGAAGCGTTGCTGTGGGCAGTAGTACACCGGCGTCTGCCTCGATCTGATTGCGCAACTCCATACACACCAGCGAATCCAGCCCTACGCCGGCCAGCGGGGTTGTTGGGCTAAGCTCCCCAGCGGGAAGCCGCAATGCCGCACTAACTGTCTGCACCACGTAATCAGTCAATCTTTGTCTCCGCTGCTCGGGGGGCAGATGCGCGAGCATCTGACGCAGTCCATCTACTCGGCCTGACTGATCTTGGCCCGTCTCAATGCTCTCACCGAGCATCCGCCTCAACAGCGGAGCCACAGCACCGTCAGCGCTCGCGCGCACGCGTTCCCAATTCACTCGAAATACTATGGCGCGTTCAGCGTCGTTGGAGAGAAGAGAAGCCAGCGCCTCGAGCGCATCCTCATGGTGAAGGAGAAGTAGACCGCGACTCTCCAGCAGCTTGACTTCGCGGTCCGACAGTCGGCCTGCCATTCCGTCGCCAGCCCACGCTCCCCAATCAATGCATAGACCTGACAGACCCAGGCCACGACGGTACTGCACCAGACTGCCAAGGAAGGCGTTTGCCGCCGCATAGGCGGCCTGCCCCGGCCCCCCGAAAACTGCTGCCGCTGAAGAGAACACTACGAAGTGGTCCAGCGCGATACCCTGGGTCGCTGCGTGGAGGTTGAGGGCGCCATCGACTTTGGGAGCGAGTACCCGGCGGTAACGGTTCCGGTCGTACGTACTGAGCAGCCCGTCATCTAGCACCCCGGCGACGTGAAATACACCCCGCAAAGGCAGTCCGGTGGTTGCAACAGCCTCAACCATGCCTTGTACGTCGCTGGAGACGGCGACATCGCCAGCATTCCACACGATGGTCGTACCTGCAGAGCGTAGCCGGTCAAGCCATTCCTCAGTTGCTGCTGTTGGTGCTGATCGTGAGTTGAGCACCAGGGCACCCACGCCCTGCTTCACGAGCCATTCAACAACGCTGCGGCCAACTCCGCCCGATGCGCCTGTAACGAGGTACGCGGCATCATTGCGCAATCCGGCAGTGACGGAGTGGTATCGTTGCCACGCCTGTGCCGCGGGCAGACCCGCGGTGATTCGGGGAGCGAGCGCACATCCATCCCGGAGAACGATTCGATCCTCATCCGTTTCCCCGATGACCCACGCTATGAGCTGATCGTAATCCTCGCTCGAAGTTGCGGTTGAATCGACAACCCGCGGACGCAGCTCTGGACACTCGGCGGCAACAACAGAGATTGCGCCCCAGAGCGACGCCCCTACCTGCCACCATGCGCCGTCGGGTGGATCAAATCCGCCCGCTCCTCGCGTTATTGCGCGAAGTGCCGTACCTCTGCGAGCGAGCAGCTGTACCAGCCGAATCACGTCATTCCCAGTATCTGCCATCGCATCTGCTATGTCAGCCGCCCCGGACGGCGGCTGCTTCGGCCAGCCCGGATAGATCACACCGGCCGTGCCCGCGGGTAGGTCGTTCAGATCCGGAAGGAGCGACTGAGGAATACAGCTCCAAGGCAGGCCACGTCGATCGAGCGCAGCGCCAATCTGCGCAACAACGGCGTCGCCGTTGTCGACCACAAGCCAGTCGCCGGAACGCACTTCGAGTGGGACGGCGGACGTCACATTCTCCCAGCCAATTGAGTGTATCCAGTCGCCCGCTCGCGAATTCGTAGAGTGGGTGCCATGCACGACGGTGCGACGCTGGGTGCGATCGGTGGTGAACCAGTACGACGAGCGTTGGAATGCAACAGTCGGGATCGCAACCCGCCTCCCGCCATGCTCGCGAGCGAGTGCGGCAGTATCGAGTGGATGACCATCGCGCCAGAGTTCGCCAGCCGTCTCAAGAATCTGGCGCCATCCCGAGCGACCCCTACGCATCGATGGCAACCACTTGACTCCAGGGTCGGTAAGCGTGCTCATTCCCATCGCGGATAGCGATGGATGTGGCCCTACTTCGATGAAGGTGCTGATACCCTGCGCATACAGCGATCTCAAAGACGCTTCAAACTGGACGGGCTCGCGCACATGACGGCGCCAGCGAATCGGGTCCGTCGCCTCGGCTGGCGTCATTGGTTCACCAGTCACGTTGGAAATGAGCAGGATTCGTGGAGTATCCAGGCTGATCTGCCGCACTGCCTGCTCGAACCGATCCAGCATTGGCTCCATCAGTGCGGAGTGAAAGGCATGAGATACGTGCAAGTCTCTGGCCTCAACTCCTTGCTCACGCAAGCGAAGCAGGACGGCCGCCACCGCCGCGGAGGGCCCTGATATTACGGTGTTTTCAGCACTATTAACGGCCGCAATCGCTACTTCGGGATTCGTCGCAACGATCGGAGCCACGTATTCCGCTGGGGCGAGCACAGCGGCCATTCGCCCACCGGTGGGCAGCTCCTGCATGAGACGCCCACGAAGCGCCACGAGCGGAAGCGCATCCTCCAGCGACATGACACCCGCGACCGTTGCGGCGACATATTCACCCAGACTGTGTCCCGCAACGCCTGTCGGCTTGATTCCCCATTCGCGCCACAGAGTACTGAGCGCATATTCGACGGCGAACAGCGCTGGCTGGGCGTATTGTGTCTGACGAAGGACTTCGGCATCCCGCTCCCGCACGACGAGATCGATCAGACTGCGGTCCATATGTGGCCGCAGAATCTCGTCACATTGTTCCAAGACTTGCCGGGTGATCGTACAGTGGTCGTACAGCTCGCTACCCATCCCAGGGTATTGCGCGCCCTGCCCAGTGAACAGGAAGCCGATGCCCCCACTGGAGGGAGGGGTCGGTTGCAACCCGTCGTCCCGGGCGCTTGCTATCGCACCCAGCGCTTGCACCATTTCCGCCCGATCACGGGCTACGGCGTAGGTTCGATATGCGAGCGGCGAACGGCCGACGAGTGAGGTGTAAGAAACATCCGACACCGGCGCATTCGCATCCTGTACGTAGTCACGGTAGCGTGCGGCGAGTTGACGCACCGCATCGCGAGTCCGCCCGGACAATACGATCAGTTCTGCCGGGCGTTCCGGCGCAGCAGGACGCATGTCCGCGGGGGCGCTCTGCAGAATCACGTGTGCGTTCGTCCCACTCAGACCGAACGCGCTTGCGCCGCCGATCCGGATATCCGGCTTCGGCCAGGCGGAACGCTCGCGCACAACACGCACGGGTGACCGCTTCCAATCAATATGTGGCGTCTCGGTTTCGCAGTTTATATGGGGAGGGATCTCGCCGTATGCTATGCTCAGCGCGAGCTTGATCACGCCTGCTACGCCAGCTGCCGCTTCCAGATGTCCAAGGTTTGCCTTCGCAGAACCGATCAACAGGGGGTCGTTCAGGGAACGTGTCGCCGCCAGGGCCTCTGTAAGCGCTCGCACCTCAATCGGGTCACCGAGGGCGGTGGCCGTCCCATGCGCTTCGACGAACTGTATGTCCTCTGGCCGCAGGCCAGCGTCCTTCAACGCCGCCTGGATAACCATTCTTTGTGCAGCAGGGTTTGGAACGGTGAGGCCGCTGCTATGACCGTCATGGTTGTATGCGACACCTCGGATCACTGCTATGATAGGATCGCCATCACGCACAGCGTCTGACAGCCGCTTCAGCACGATGATGCCTGCACCCTCACCGCGCGCGTACCCGTCGGCGGACGCGTCGAATGTCTTGCATCTTCCGCTGGGGCTTAGAGCTCGCAGCTTACACAAATACACTGTGCTGTCAGGTGCAAGCATTACCTGCGCTCCGCCAGCAAGCGCCAAACTGCATTTGCCAGCTCGTAGCGCCTCTACAGCCTGAACGATCGCCACAAGAGACGAAGAACAAGCTGTGTCGACCGCGACGTTTGGTCCGTGCAACCCCAGGAAGTGAGAAATCCGTCCTGCTGCAATACTAGGTGCTGAGCCGGTCCCGCTGTACATACTCATCAAGTCCGGCATCTGTATCTGGAGCGTGTTGTAGTCGCTCCCGCTGATCCCAAGAAATACGCCACCATCGGTGCCCCTCAGAGAGAGCGGCGCAATTCCCGCGCGCTCCAGTGCCTCCCAACTGACTTCCAGAAGGAGACGATGGGCGGGGTCCAACGCCTCCGCTTCCCGCGGTGAGATGCCAAAGTGGATTGCATCAAACTCGTCGATGGGCTCATTTAGGAAGCCGCCCCGTCGGGTATACATCTTCCCGGGCGCATCCGGATTTGGGTCGTAATAGTCATCGATGTCCCATCGATCCTTTGGCACCTCTCGCGTGGCATCGACGCCGCGCGTGAGCAGCTCCCAGAAACGATCGGGCGTGTCCGCTCCACCCGGGAACCGACATGCCATACCGATGATTGCTATCGGTGCTCGAGCTTCAGCCTCCAGTTCGGCGACACGACGGCGCAGCTCGCGAATCGCAACTAGCGCGCGCTTGAGTTCATCGGCCCTCCTGATGCCATCGTCCTGACTGCTCATGCCGTCTGCCTCTGAAGCCTGTTCTTTAGAATGTTCCTTCCCACGAATGCCAGTGCGCTCGCCACAATCAATGCGATTCCAGCAGCATCCGCAGTGAAAACGGGCCGTCCGTCCTGCAATACACCGATCAACGTCTCCCACACGAGCACCAGCGGGATGAGCGGCGCCACAGCCGAGACCGGCGCTGCTTCGGTCGCCAGATCGAATGCACCGAGAATCAGCAGGCTGAGCAGACCGGTGATCAGCGCCGGAACGATGTCCGCACCTGTGACCGGTGTCCACACCGGCCACACGAAGAGCGACATTGGGAGGAGCGCGCCGACTGCCGTATAGAAAAGGCTCGCGATCAGCTTCTCCTCCCGCAGGACCCGCGAA
>DATGOL010000196.1:0-3538 GCA_035306065.1 Gemmatimonadales bacterium
CAACCCTCCTTCGGAGACGCAAAGACCAGAGCCCATGCCGATCGAAGAAGGTGAAGCTTCTGACTTTCGCTGATGAATCCAAGAAACTGCACACGATCGGCAAGGTCAAGCGAGCGCGCCAGCGACTCGAGCTCGGGGCGATAGTCGCCCCCGCCGGCTATCAGAAGGCGCGCATCAGCCCGATCGAGCTTTGCGAACGCCTTCAACACGAGGTCCACCCCCTTGTAGCGCTTTAGCCTGCCGAGATACGCAAACGTGGGGGCCGGTGCACGCGTCCCATCCTGTGGAGTGTACTTGGCGGAGTCGATACCCGGATAGATCACCCGAATGCTTTCTCGCGGTATGCCGCGGGCAACCAGGTCAACTCTGGTGCTCTCGCTGATCGCCTGGAAGGGCGTGCCGGCATACGCACGAGGCAGCGGCCGCTCGGCCAGCCACACGGCGGCTGCGAGGGGTGCCGGAGCTTCCTGGAAAACAGTCCCGCCAAAGAGGTGCGGAACCAGCGCAACCACCGGCCACCGATCCTGCCGGGTCCTCCACCGGGGGGTGAAAAGAGGAACCTTATTGATGTCTTCCACCACGACATCCGGCGTCCAATCCCGGAGCAGGGTCTTGAAGGCACCACGAACCACGGCGGGGAAGGTGTACCTGGTGCCCACCCGAGTCACGCGAATTCCGTCCACCACGGCCGTGGGTGCACAGCCCGGCCAGCCGCCGCAAAGCAGGCGCACGTCGTCACCCGCAGCGGCGAGACGCCCGAATATCTCGTGCAGGTGAATTTCGGCGCCACCCGCCTGAGGGTTCTCCCGGTCCTGCCAGTTGATCAGGAGTATGCGCACGGAGGCGGCTTCAGAGCCTTCCCATCTGGCGCGCGAGTGCGTCGAGCACTCCGTTCACGAAGCGCGCACTCTTCTCTGAACCAAACCGCTCGGCGAGTCGTACGCCTTCCTGGATCACCACTCGCGGCGGTGTATCCGAGTTTGCGAGTTCAGCGGCGGCGAGCCTGAGAACGGAGCGTTCCACTGCACCGATGCGCTCGAGGCGCCAGTTGGTGGTAACCAGTGAAATTTCGCGATCCAGTTCGGCGCCGTCCTTCACGATGCGCCTCACGAGCATCCCCGCCAGTCGCCGTTCCTCGGCCGGAACGGACAGGTCGTCCCACACGTCGCTCGCAACTCGCTTCAGGTCCGTGCCACGCATGTCCCAGGCATACAGGGCCTGAAGCGCACGGGCGCGAGCGCGCGATTCCACCCTTGCAGAAGCATCCGTGTCGTCGCCATCCGAATCGCCGTTGTCCACTCGAGTCCAGCGCTGAGCTGGAGCGGGTTCCGGCAACTCGTAATCATTGTCTTCGACTGTCACTGAATCACCGGGCCACCGGGTGCAGACCTGCGCAGGGGAACCAGTTCCTCGCCCTCGTCCACGTCGTCGTAGTCCTCCGCGCCAGCGGCGACATCCAGCCTGTCGAAAAGCTCGGCCATTTCCAGAGCTGCCACGGCGGCGTCCCACCCCTTGTTGCCATGGTCGCCACCGGCGCGTGCCTCGGCCTGCTCGAGGGTATCGGTCGTGAGTAGCCCGAAGCCGAGCGGAATCTCGTAATCGGTTACCACCTGCTGCAATGCTCGTGAGGCTTCGCCGGCCACAAAGTCGAAGTGTGGTGTCTCGCCGCGGATCACGGCGCCCACCGCGACGGCAGCGTCGTAACGTCCGCCGGAACACGCACGCCTTACGGCTGCCGGAAGCTCCCATGCTCCCGGCACCCAGATGGTGTCTACGTCGTCGAGTGCAACGCCGTGCCTCACGAGCGCCTGCGTGGCGCCATCCATCAGGCGTGAGGTGATTGACTCGTTGAAGCGGCTTGCGACCACGACCACGCGGCGGCCGGCTCCGTTGGGACCTGCGCTGAACTCTGCCATCAGAAGGAAATCAGGTGTCCGAGCTTTGCATGCTTCGTTCGAAGATACTCAGAATTCTCGTCGGTAGCCGGAGCGACTATGCGCACTCCTTCCACCACCCGCAGTCCGTACCCCTCGAGGCCCACCAGCTTTCGCGGATTGTTCGTGAGCACCCGGATGGACTTGAGCCCCAGGTCCAGCAGAATCTGCGCACCTATGCCGTAGTTTCGCAGGTCCGGCTTGAAGCCCAGTTGCTCATTGGCCTCCACCGTATCGGCGCCGGAATCCTGAAGCTGGTAAGCCTTGAGCTTGTTGAGCAGGCCAATGCCCCGCCCTTCCTGGTCCAGGTACACGATCACACCGCGCCCTTCACGCTGGATCGTTTCCATGGCGGCGTGAAGCTGCCAGCCGCAGTCACAGCGCTGGGAGTGGAACACGTCTCCAGTAAGGCACTTGGAGTGCATGCGTACCAGCACGTTCTCGCCGTCTGCCAGGTCACCGTGAACCAGCGCAACGTGCTCGCGGTTGTCCACATCATTGCTGTAACCAACGATGCGCCATTCGCCAAACTCCGTTGGCAACCGCGCCTCGGCAAACCTGTGAATGAGCCGTTCGTGCTTCAGCCTGTAGGCAACCAGCTGCGCCACGGTAATGAAGGTGAGACCGTGCTTCGTGCAGAACTCCTCGAGCTGCGGCCGACGCGCCGTGGTTCCATCGTCATTCAATATCTCGCAGATCGCCCCTGCTGGCGCGAGTCCGGCAAGACGCGCAAGGTCTACAGCTGCCTCGGTGTGTCCTACGCGCTGCAACACGCCACCCTCTCGAGCACGAAGGGGATGGACATGACCGGGACGAACCAGGTCGTCTCGCGTGGTGGCGGGGTCCACCGCCACACGAATGGTCGCTGCCCGGTCGCTTGCGCTGATGCCGGTGGTAACCCCGAAGCGCGGTGCAGCATCTATGCTGACCGTGAACGCGGTTCGCAGCGCCTCACGATTGTGATCTGTCTGCGGAAACAGCCCAAGGCGCTCCACCCGTTCGGGCGAGAGCGCAAGGCAGATCATGCCTTTCGCGCGAAGCATGAAGTTCACCATCTCCGGCGTGATGAGCTGCGCCGCGCAGATAAGGTCGCCCTCGTTCTCGCGGTCCTCATCATCGGCCACCACCACGAAACGGCCTTGCCGAATGTCCTCGATCGCCTGCTCCACCGAGCCGAACGCCATCTTCAATTCATCCTGCGCGCAGACGCGCGCGTCAGCGTCCGTCTTCCAGTGTCGCCAGATGCGGCGCCACCAGCCGACGGACGTACTTCCCTATCACGTCCCCTTCCAGATGCACTCCGTCACCGGGCTCCAGACGGCCGAGTGTAGTGTGCATGAGGGTGAATTCCAGCAGGGAGATTCCAAGCAGTCCGGAAGCCGGAAGCGCATTGACCGTGAGGCTCACACCATCCACGGTAATCGACCCCAGCGGCACCAGCAGTGATTCCATCTCGCCGGAGACTTCGATCTCCACGATGCGCGCATCACCTTCCTGCCTTACGGCCACGACCTTTGCCACTTCGTCCACATGCCCCTGCACGAGGTGACCACCAAGCCTGTCCCCGAGGCGCAGCGCGCGCTCCAGGTTCACACGCCTTCCCG
>DATGOL010000197.1:0-4334 GCA_035306065.1 Gemmatimonadales bacterium
GGGTTACCACGAGCTTCACCCGCAGCACGCTTAAGCCCGGCGTTACCGTGCTAGCTTACGAGGAAGGCGCTCCCTGGGTGAAGTACATTCACGGCGAGTACGGCCAGGGTTCGTTCACGTTCCTTGGCGGCCACGACCCGGAAGACCCGCAGCACAACATTGGTGCGGCGCCTACCGACCTCGCAATGCACCGGAATTCGCCGGGTTACCGGCTGATCCTCAACAACGTTCTCTTCCCGGCAGCGAAGAAGAAGCCGCTGAAAACGTAGCCTCGAGCTTTCCTGCATGACCGTTCCACACGCCGCACCGTCAGGCACCACACGTCTCAGTGCGAAGGCAGCGGCAGTGATGCGTGCGGCAATTCGGCTTGCCGGCGGGCGCGAGGTGTGCTTCGCTGGCACTCCTGACGAAACGGGGATAGTGGTGCAGGCGCGTACCGTCGCACGCGGAGACGCGCAAAGCGTACTCGCGATGCCTGGGTTTGCGGAAGCTGGTGAGATCCTCCTTCACAACCATCCAAGCGGATATCTGGAGCCGTCGCGGGCCGATATGGACGTTGCCGCGAACCTTTACGAGCAGGGAATCGGCTTCGGCATCGTGGACAATGACGTCACGGACCTCTATGTGGTTGTGGAGATTCCCGCGCCTGTCGTTCGCGAACCGCTGGATCCCGAAGCGCTTTCCGCGGACCTCGGCCCCGACGGAGCGATTGCAAAGAGCCTTGCACGTTATGAAGACAGGCCGGCGCAACGCGAGATGGCAGCTGCCATCGCCGAACTGTACAACGAAGGTGGGGTGGGCCTCATCGAGGCGGGAACGGGGGTAGGGAAGTCACTCGGCTATCTTCTGCCTGCGCTGCGCTGGGCTGCTCGCAACAAGGAGCGAACGGTGGTGTCCACCAACACCATCAATCTTCAGGAGCAGCTGGTAGGGAAGGACCTGCCGTTCCTCGCGCGGGCACTTGGCGACCAGAAGGTTCGTTTCGCCCTTCTGAAGGGGTGGCGCAACTACCTGTGCCTGCAGCGCCTGGAGCAGGCGCGCAACGGTGGACAGTCGTTGCTGGAGCCGGGGCTGGTGGAGGAGATCCAGGCGCTGGATGCGTGGGCGGAGAGCACAAAGGATGGAAGCCTGGCCGACCTTCCGGTGCCGCCGCGGCCGGACGTATGGGACGAGGTGAGCGCGGAGCCGGATCTGTGTCCGCGCCTCAAGTGCCCGCATTACGAGAAATGTTTCCTATTCCGCTCCCGTCGTGAGGCGGCGCAGGCAGACGTGATCGTGGTCAACCACCACCTGCTCATGTCCGATGTTGCGGTACGCCGCTCGGCCCAGAACTGGACGGATGCGGCCGTGCTTCCGGCGTACCGGCACCTGGTAGTTGACGAAGGACATCACCTGGAAGATGCTGCCGGTGCTCACCTGGGGATCTCCGTCACGCGGCGTGCCCTGCAGCGCATGTTTGCCAGGCTCGAGCGGCGCGGCAAGGGAATTCTGCCGGCGCTGGTCGAGCGGCTTGGCCGGTACAACGACCTGCTGAGCGTTGCGAGCACGGACCTCGTGCAGGCGCGTCTCGAGCCGGCAGTGGAAGCGGGGAGGCAGCAGGCAGAGCGCCTGTTCGACCTGCTCGACATGTACATGCAGCAGCGAGGACAGCAGGTTGTGCGGCTCGACGCGGGCTTCGTGAAGGAGCAGGCATGGGTAGACGGCCTGGAGGAGACGCTGGGCGACCTGCTGAGAGAGATAGTGTTGCTTCAGGACGGGCTGCGCATGGTGCGTGAGCGAATGGAGTCCGATACGCGTCGCAGCGAGGAGCTGGCTCCGCTGCTCAACGAGTTGCGTGCGGTTGCGCGGCGCCTCGAGACTGCCGGTGATGGACTGCGACTGGCGCTCAACCCGCCTCATGACGCCCCGGAGAGCGTGCGTTGGGTGGAGACACGCGGCAGGGACCGAAACGTGGCCGTGGTATCCGTGCCGCTGGACCTCGCGCCGATCCTGCGTGAGGATCTGTTCGAGCGCGCAGCCACCACCGTTGTCACGAGCGCCACGCTGGCTGCCGACGGGAACTTTTCATTCCTCGTGAAGCGACTCGGGCTGGATGACGCCAAGTCACCGCCATCCACGAGGCTGCTCCCCTCGCCATTCGACTATCCGAAGCAGTCGCTGATGGGTATTCCCAGTGATGTACCCGCGCCAAATGAGAATGCGCAGGGGCACCAGGAGTGGCTGATACGCATAACGAGTGACCTTGCCGCCGCAGCAGACGGTGGAATGTTCGTGCTCTTCACGAGCCATCGTGATGTGCGCGCCGTGGCGAGTGAGCTGCGTGTACGGGGTATAGACCGAAACTGGCCGTTGCTGGTACACGGAGAGGATGCGCGCGATGCGCTCCTCAGACGATTCAGGGAGTCCGGTCGTGGTGTGCTCCTGGGTACCGCCAGCTTCTGGGAGGGAGTGGATGTTCCCGGAGATGCGCTGCGTGCCCTGGTGATCGCGCGCCTGCCCTTCAGGGTGCCGACCGAGCCGATGACGGCAGCGCAGTGCGAGGCGATCGAGCGTCGTGGCGGTGACCCGTTCAGCGAATACATGCTGCCGCACGCGTCCCTCCGCCTGAAGCAGGGCTTCGGCCGCCTGATCCGTACCGCGCACGATCGCGGCGTCGTGGTGATCGCCGACCCGCGTGTAGTGAAGAAGAACTACGGAAGGAAGCTCCTGGGCGGACTGCCGCCGGCGCGAAGGCTGGTTGCGCCGTGGGCGGAGATCCGGCGGGAGGTGCTGGAGTTCTTTGGAGTATAGGTGTCAAGTGTCAGGTGTTAGGCGGGGCGTGCCCCGAACTGCCGGCCGGTCGAGGTTTCGGTGGTGGGCCGGCATGTTGGTGTCCGATCAGGATCTCGAACGCGAGTACTCCGGTGCACCGTGATAACACGACGAACCCCTCGCATTGTATATACCGGGATGATGGGTGAGACCGGACTGAGCAAATTCGGAGACCTACGCGGAGGTCTTCGATGCCCTGGTCTACCTCATCTGTCATGTCCCTTCGATTCGAGTTCGTCACGGATGCAGCCCGCAACAGGATGTCTTTTCGTGACCTCTGCCGGGAGTATGGCATCAGCGAGAAAACCGGCTACAAATGGCGACAGCGCTACATGGAAGGCGGTCGACAGGCTCTCTCCGACCTCTCCCGCGCACCGCATGCTCCGGCGCATCGAGTGCCCCGAGAGATCGTCGCCCGCATCTGTGCGTTGCGCGAGAAGCATCCCCAGTGGGGCGCCGGCAAGCTGCGCTCTATCCTCGCTCTCAAGGAGCCGGCCATCACGTGGCCTGCGGCCAGTACGATAACGACGATCCTTCATCGCGAAGGCCTGCCCCTGCGGCGGCGGCGGCGGAGACGCTCCTCCTCCGCGGCAGTGGAGTGGGGCAGAGAGCTTACCTCACCCCTGGCACCGAATCACGTCTGGGCTACGGACTTCAAGGGGCAGTTCCGCCTTGGCGATCGCAGCTACTGCTACCCGCTTACGGTGAGTGATCTGCACTCGCGTGCGGTGCTCGGCTGCACGGGGCTCACCAGCGTGGCTACCGAAGGCGTGCGCCCACTGTTTGAGCAGCACTTTCGCGAGCACGGGTTGCCTGAGGTCATTCGCAGCGACAACGGCGTGCCGTTCAGCAGCCCGGGCGCGATTGCCGGACTGTCGCCACTGGCGATATGGTGGCTGCGCCTCGGCATCTGTCCCGAGCGCATCCGCCCCGGTGTCCCGCAGCAGAATGGGGTGCATGAGCGCATGCATCGCTCGCTGAAGGAAGAGGCTCTGCATCCGCCGGCCCGAACGCTGGCACAGCAGAACAGGCGCTTCACCGAGTGGCGTCGAGACTTCAACGAGCTGCGTCCTCACGAGGCGCTCGGCAACACGCCCCCGTCGCAACACTATGCGCGCTCTGCGCGCTCCTATCCCACGGGCAGGCGCCTGGAGCCGTTCGCTTATGCGGATTGCGAGGAGATCCGCCTCGTCGCCAGTTCGGGATGCATCAGGTGGCGCGGGCTCACCGTCTTCCTCTCGCAGGCTCTGAAGGGCGAGTATGTGGGGCTGCGACAAAAAGACGAGGAAGAGTGGGCCGTCCTACTGGGCCCACTCCGCCTCGGGATATACAATCTTGAACACCAGCACTTTGATGTCCGACCGGTCTGGGAGCCTTCAATCCCCGGGCCCGATGTAGATGATTAAGCATAGCAGGAACAGCAGGAACAGCAGGAACAGCAGGAACAACATGATTCACACCGCGACCGAGTCTCACCCATCATCCCGGTATAAGTCTCACCTATCATCCCGTCTGTACAATGC
>DATGOL010000198.1:0-13740 GCA_035306065.1 Gemmatimonadales bacterium
GTCACGCACGCCCGATCACGGCCACATCGAGCGCCGATAGTAATGAGACCAACACTCGTCATCCTCCTGCTCCTCCTCGCCGTTCCATCGCACAACGCGAACGGCCAGGACAGGATACTCGGCCTCCTCGCACTCCCCGAACTGTTCGGCGCCGGCGTCTGCGATCGCTTCACTCCGCAGGATCTCACCCTCCACCCTGCTCCGAACGGGAAAGACACCACCGGCTCGGTGCGCGTTGACGACTACTGGACCTTCAGCGACGAGATGAGCTGCGAGGGGCGGCTGTCCGTTAACGTGCATTACGCAGACGGCAGCGACTCAACCGAACTCCCAACACGGGAGTTCGACTACGAAAGGCCGGGTGCGATCGTCCTCGAACGCGAGGACACCTGGTTCAGGATCAGGCTGGCCGAAGGCTCGGCATGGCTGCGGTCGTCGGAAGGCGCGGAGTTCCACCCGCTGGAGAAGCTCCTCGAGGAAGGCCTCACATACTTCACCGAGGAGTGGGACGGGCACCTCTACGACTCGCCAGGCGGTGCACGACAGGAGACGCCGGAAGCACCGGTGAGCGCCAGCGGGGTACGCGTGACAGGCTCGCGCTGGCTGAACGGCCGGCTGTGGCTGGAGGTGTCGGTGCTGAGTCACTCCGAGTGCGCTTCTGCGGCCGAGCCGCGTGTCGTCAGGCAGGGATGGGTGCTCGCGCACGCACGCAGTGGCGAACCGGCCGTGTGGTTCTACTCCCGCGGCTGTTGACGCATCCACCGCGACCGGTGCCACACGAGATGTATCCATGACCGACGCGCTCGACCTCCAGCGCTTCCTCGACGCACAGGACGGCGGCGTCTACGAACGTGCACTCGGCGAGATCCAGGGTGGTCGCAAGAAGACGCACTGGATGTGGTTCATCTTCCCGCAGCTCCGTGGGCTCGGCGTCAGCCGACCCGCCAGGCTCTACGGAATTGCGTCAGCGGAGGAAGCCAGGCAGTACCTGGAACATCCGGTGCTCGGTGCGCGACTCAGGGCCTGTGCCGAGGCCGCGCTGGCAACGAACGCGTCCACGGCCGATCAGATGTTCCCGCCGCCTGACGACATGAAGCTGCGCTCCTGCGCCACGCTGTTCGCTGCAGTGGCCGAGCCGGGATCGGTGTTCCACCAGGTGCTGGACAGGTTCTGGGCCGGCGAGCCGGATTCGCGCACGGTCGAGATGCTTGGGTGAACAGTCGATTGTCGTCCTGCACTCGCTCATGCCCGATGACACTCATGGCGCACCCGAGCCTTCACCCCCGGCCGAGCGCCGGCAGTTCCCCTCCCAGCGCCCGCCCGAACGCCACACTCGCCGCACACCGGTGCCGCTCCGTAGACCACACCACCCCCACCGTCCGCACCGGCGTCGGGTCCGTCAGCCTCACGACACCCAGCCCCTCCCGCTCAGCGCGCGGCACTATGTACCGCGCCGGCAGAATCGCGTAACCCACACCCACCTTCACAGCCTCGCAGATCGCCTCGATCGCCGTGATCTCCGCCACCACGCGCTGACGCGCTCCCGCCTCCGCCAGCGCCGCGTCCACTCCGCCGCGCAGGCAGTAGCCGCCGGGCGGCACCACCAGCGGAAGGTCACCCAGCTCCGCCGTACACATGCTCTGCCCCGCACGCGCGTCGTCGCCAGGCGTCACCAGCACCAGCTCCTCCTCGAACAGCTCGTTCCACTCCACGCCCTCGGTGTCTGCCAGCGGCACGTAGGTGAGCCCCAGCTGCACCTCACCCGCCCTCACGAGTTCGGGCACTGCATCGGAGCGCTCCTCGCGCACTCGCACCACCACACCAGGGTGCGAATGGCGCATCTGCGCGATCACTTCCACCAGGAAGCTCACGTGCGCCGTCTGGATCGCCGCTATCGCGATCTCGCCGCGCAGCGCACCGCGCACGTCGTCCATGGCCGAGCGGGCGTTGTCCACCTCGCGGAGCACGGAGCGGGCGTGGTCGTGCAGCACCCGCCCCGCAGCGGTGAGCTCCACGCGTCGCCCCAGGCGGTTGAAGAGCACAACGTCCAGTTCGCGCTCCAGCGCCTGGATCTGCTGTGATAGCGCAGGCTGCGACACGAACTGCGACTCCGCCGCCCGCGTGAAGTTCCGGTGGTCGGCCACGGCCACGAAGTACCTCAGCTGTCTCAATTCCATAAGCGCTGCTTATTGAATGATCCGAAAACTGTCTTGGACACGATGATACTGCGATCCTAGCTTCGCTGCCAGTCACTTCATCGTCGTCTTCTTTCGTTCCCGGGAGTCAGGCATGCTCGCGCTCAACTTCATTCGGAATCTTCGTAACAGGTTGCTGGCCCTCTTGATCGCTCTCGTCATCGGCGGTGTCGCGGGCGTGATGTCACCCGCTGCACTTCACGCGCAGGCGAACAGCAACCCGATAGCGCAGTACAGCACGCACCTGGTCGCCACCCACTACCTGCGGGGCGAGTCGTATGAAACGCACCACTACTTCAAGGGGCTGCGCGACGGCGTGCTGCAGGGCCTCGTGTTCCGAACCGGCGACACGGGCGCGGCGCTCATCGAGGTTGAGTGGGCGATAGGCGAGAGCGTCTATCAGCAGCTACCCGATTGGCAGAAGTCCTTCTGGCACCCGCTGCGCCCGGCGGTGGATGCCGGCCGGGTGCGCGTTCCCGGCCTTCAGGGGGCGGAAGAACGGGAGATGCTGCAGACCGTGGCGGGGCTCTACGCGCAGACCATAAACCTGGCCGGCATTGCCGGCGGCGAATTGCCGGTGGGACTGGAAGGGGTGGCGATGGTCACGCACCTCACTCATGAGGAGATGATGCGCGCCATGGGGGCGGGAAGGTAAGAAGACGATCTACTTCGACGGCTCACCCGCGCATCTCACCCCGGCGTCCATTCCGTCCCGGCTCACCTGGGACACCAGCACCAGCAGAAGCACGGGCCGGTTCACCCAGTTGGCCGGGATGATGATGTCGCCACGACCAATCCGCGGGCCCTGAACCGGACCGTCCACCGCCGGCACTATCACGCGCCCCTGGGCGATGCGCTCGCCAACGCGCTCGCCCGCCGTGCGGCAGAAGGGATCCTCGTGCCGGAGGAGCTGCCCCACCGTGCGCGACAGGAACCCGCACTCCTCACTCGTCAGGCCGCGCGGGCAGCCTGTGGCTTCGTCCACACCGCGCCAGTAATTATGGGACGTCTCCGCCCTGCGCGCCTCCGCCACCGTCGTGCTCGGCGGCAATTGCACCGGGGGGCGTGGCTCGGGCTCCTGTGCGGCCAGCGAGCCGGCCGCCAGCACCAGGAGTGTAGGGAGCGCCAGCGCGCTCCGGGGAAGTCGGGTCATGATGCCCGCCATGTTGCATGTGCATGTACTACTCTGGCGAACGTGCCTGCCTCATAGACGATCGGCGCACGCCAGAATCTACAATCCGTCTTAAAGTATTGCGCGACAGAGTTCCAAAATGGACATGAAGACGATGATCGAGGCTTCGTAAGGCGGGCTACCGGGCGGCAGCGGAAGCAGAAGTGCAACCGGGAATCTCGCAGAATGCGAACGGGGGCGTCTTCCGCAATCGAAGACACCCCCGCTCGTTAAATTCTGCATTCAGCGTTCAGATGCCGAACAGCATCTCGCGGTACTTGGGCAGGGGCCACTTCGCGGCCGGCACCTTGAGCTCGAGCGCGTCGCATGCAGCGCGCAGCTGCTGCATTGCGGTTGCACCGTCGTCAGTCAGCAGGCGAGCCTGATTGAATGTGCTGTGCTCCAGGTCGTACACCTTCTGCAGCATTGCCCGATCTGCGTCCAGCCCGGCCTGCAGGCTGTCGAGAAGACCGGCAACTTCGTTTGCGGCGCGAGTGGCAGCGGCGGCGTTGATGCCGGCCTGCGTGGCCTTGCTCGCGGCGTCCGCCAGGTCGGCGAGGTAGGCGAAGGCTGCAGGTTGCACCATCGTCTCGGCCAGTTCGATGAGCATCTCGTGCTCGATGAGCAGGTCTTTCACATAGCGCTCGATGTGCACGTGGTAGCGGGAGTGCAGTTCCGCTTCCGTGAGTATGCCCAGCGACGTGAACAGTTCGAGCGACTCCGGCTTCATGAGCTCAACGAGCGCTTCCGGCGTGTGGCGCAGGTGGGGCAGGCCGCGACGCTCGGCCTCTTCCACCCATTCGTCCGAGTAGTTGTTGCCTTCGAAGCGAACGCTGGCGGTGTCGCGGAACACCTCCCTGACTACGGCGAGTGCGGCGTCGTCTGCCTTGTGGCTGCCGTTCATGCGTGCGCGAATGCGTGCGGTGATGTCTGCAATTGCGTGTGCAACGCAGGAGTTGAGCAGCATTACGGGGAAGGCAGGGTTCTGCGAGCCGCCAACTGCGCGGAACTCGAACTTGGAGCCAGTAAAGGCGAAGGGGGAGGTGCGGTTGCGGTCTGTGTTGTCCTGCGTAACCTGCGGGAGTTTCGCGACGCCCAGGTGCAGCATGGCCTTTGCGGCATCGGCGCTGTTTTCGCGGCCCTCGGCGAGGTCTTCGATGACGCTCGTGAGGGTGCGACCCATGAACACGGAGATGATTGCGGGTGGTGCCTCGTTTGCGCCGAGCCTGTGTTCGTTGCCGGACGACGCAATGCCGGCGCGCAGCAGGCCTGCATTGCGATGTACCGCCTGCAGTACCGCGGCAAGGAAGAGCAGGAAGCGCATGTTCTGGTGCGGTGTGCTTCCCGGCTGGAGCAGGTTGAAGCCGTCCAGCTCGGAGTCTTCCGCGCCGATGGCGAGCGACCAGTTGCAGTGCTTGCCGCTTCCGTTGATCCCGGCAAAAGGCTTCTCGTGCACGATGGCGTGCAGTCCGTGGCGAATGGCAACCTTGCGCAGCGTTGCCATGACGAGCTGGTTGTGGTCAACGGCCACGTCCGTTTCCTGGTATCGCGGCGCCATCTCGTACTGGCTGGGCGCGACCTCGTTATGCCGCGTGGTAATGGGTACGCCGAGTTTGTACAGTTCGTGTTCAACTTCGGCAATGCATGCCTGAATGCGTTCGGGGATGCCGCCGAAGTAGTGGTCTTCGAGCTGCTGTCCGCGCGGTGGTGCAGCACCGATAACGGTGCGGTTGGCCATGATCAGGTCGGGGCGGCGTCGTGCGGCATCACGATCAACCAGGAAGTATTCCTGTTCAACGCCCAGGGTTGTGTACACGCGGTACATGCCCTTGTCGCCGAGTAGCTGCAGGAGTTCCATGGAGGTGCGGGAGAGCGCTTCCATGGATCGGAGCAGCGGAGTGGTTTCGTCCAGTGCTTCGCCGTTGTAGCCGATGAACACGGACGGGATGCACAGTGTGCGGGTGCCGCCGGACTCCAGGATGAATGGTGGGCTGGCCGGGTTCCATGCGGTGTAGCCGCGGGCTTCCCATGTGGCGCGAAGTCCGCCGGAGGGGAAGGAGGAGGCGTCCGGCTCGCTCTGGATGAGCTGGCTGGCGGTGAAGCTTTCGAGGGGTTGTCCGTCTTCGCCGAAGTCGAGGAATGCGTCGTGTTTTTCGGCGGTGAGGCCGTTCTGGGGCTGGAACCAGTGTGTGAAGTGAGTGGCGCCGCGGCTCACGGCCCATTCACGAATTGCCTCGGCAACGGTGGGTGCGATTTCCAGGTCGAGCATGTGGCCGTGCCGTATGCAGGCCAGGAGCTTCGAGTAAGTCTTCCGCGGCAGGGCGTCGCGCATTTCGCGAACGCTGAAGGTATTGAGGCCGAAGTAGACGGAAGTTTGTGGCGGGGTGCCGTTGCGATCGCTGGAGCGACGGTCTGGCAGGGTGGTGACGGAAGTTCTGTTGTTGGTGGCGACGGGCATCGGGGTGGTGGCGAGGGCGGACTGTTACGCGTTTCGTGCTGATTTTGCAATTATAAGCAAATATTCGGCCGCAGAAAAGTGATTCATTGCACACCTGCGAGGTCAGCTGTGCAGATAATGCAGAAGTTCGTGGACATCGTGGCAATCAGGCCGCTGAATGGTGGCGTGGATGCAACGGTTGGGCAGGTTGTGGGGCCTGTACAGGCGGACGCGGCATGTGGCCGCTGGTCACGCTCGAGAGGGTTCAGGATGGCGAGAACGTGGTGTGTTCTTCGGGGTATTATCGGTGTTCCGGGTGCTATGTCGTTGCCCGGTGATCTGTAGGGGATGAGCGAGGAGGGACGGATGAGAGCAGCAGAGACGTATGAGCGTGCCGGACAGGCCGGGGCGCTGGATGAGAGCAGTATTACGCCGGGTCTGTTGCCGGATGGAGTGGACTCGGCGCGGCTGGAGCGTGGGCTGGGGCTGACGGCGGTGCGTGTGGGTGAGGGTCGTTATCACGTGACCGGTGGAGCCCAGGACCACTGGGTGGATTTGTACAGCGAGCGTATTCCGCGCTGTGACTGTGGCGACCATCTCTGGCGTGATGCGGTGTGCAAGCACATGCTGGCGGCGCTTGTGAGGGAGGGGGATGGGCAGGTGGTGCGGGCGATCGGGGAGTTGGTGCAGACGTTGCGGGCGGCGTGAGGGATCTTGTGAGTCTGGCTGGGCTTCTTGAGAACCTGCCATCGGAGCCGTTAGCTTGAGCGGCTGGAGGTTTTACAAGGCGCCGTAGCCAAGTGGTAAGGCAGCGGACTGCAAAGATGATGGTCGCAGGTCTTCGAGAAACCTGGCATTCGCGAGGTGCTGCACGCGGAACACGTTGATGTACAACGGGTTAGTACGCGCAGTTTTTTTTTGGTCGAGAGTCGGGTAAGTGGTCGTGCAGGCGCCGAATGACAAGCGCGAATGACAAGACCAACTCGAACCAGGCTCGCGGACATGTCGAGATGTGGTAGGTTTTGGTACGTTTTAGTCCTTGGTCCAAGGCGCCGTCGCCAAGTGGTAAGGCTCGAGTCTGCAAAACTCGCATCGCCGGTTCGATTCCGGCCGGCGCCTCTCGAAATACAGCACGCCCCCAATGACCGGGTCATTGGGGGCGTGCTGCTTCTCTTAGCTACGTTGTGCTAGTTGACGGGCGCCAGTTCCACGACGCTTCGCTCGAGTTGACGGCGCGCCTTTAGGAATGAGTGCGGCATACTTCAGGGCTCGTCGCGATCATTGGCCTCTCACTCTCGTCCTCTCGAAGCATCGGGTATCAATACCGTGGACAGTTTCCCGAATCGCCCGGTCGTAGACATCTGCACCCCAATCGGCCAATCAACTCTCTACTGCTCGACCATACCCGGCATCGATATGCAGGGCATCCCGAAACCGGATATTTCTGGCTACGTCGCCCGGCATGCGTTGGGCTCATGACTCCCTGATCGGCTCGAATAGGGTGCATGAGACAATGTAGGAATCTGCATGGCCGCAGTCGCTCTCATGGCGTTCATGCTGACACAGCACATGCCCTAGAATGATGTAGGTCGTTGTCGGACTCAGCTTTTCGACGACCACGTCTCCGAGCTGTCGTAATGCTGCCCGAGCGGCAGAGGCGATCACCCCTCGGTCATTCTCCTCGTCTATCACGACGGCGATCGAGATTCTGGACTGTGCCGGCACGTCCAACGGGGTACCGGCTAGGGCCGCGACGATGCCGGCCACGAGTGGTAGTCGCAAGTGGCAAGCTCCGGTTAGGGATGTAGAGCGCATGCTGCCTCCGTGCGCCACGACCGCAATCCAGTGCGCAGCTGATCCCCGGAGACCTGCGATCCGCCTGATACTATCGTCCTGCTGTGTGCGGACGCGACCTCACAGTCGCGGAAACTGTAGCCCCGCCCAGGCACAGGAGCTTGGGCTGGCGCGGGTCGCGCCTGGGCACCCAGCACCAGAGCACCGAACGTCGTGGCCAGCAACCACTTGCAGTGCGTCTTCGCCGCGCGGAGCATCGCCGCCGGCGTGACATCCCGCCGGTCGGTGAGGATGCGGCGCTTGGCGCCCCCATTTCCCTGGGTCCGTCGGGTTCGCTCCCACGAGGAGGCGGATACCGTGCCTGTTGATGACCGAGCTTGACGAGGTACCAGTCGCGCAGTATGCTCGGTCCTCGTCTCACGCCTCACGCCTCAGTAGTCCAACCGAACTGCTATTTGCTAGCAGATGGAACACATTGACGTCGCTGACACGTTTGTCCGCTTCCGGCGATTGGTACTGGCAGCCGCGTATCGGGTACTACATGACGCCGATGCTGCCGAAGAAGTAGCCCAGAACGTCTGGGTGAGGTTGCTCACCACGAGACGGAGGCCTCGCACCGAGAATGCGCTCGCCTCGTGGTTGCGGGTGGCGGCCAGAAGAGCAGCGCTGGATCATATACGCGCGGATCGACGCGCGCGCGCTCTTGCAGACGTCCTCGATCGTCAGGGGGCGAATGACTCGTGCAGTTCGTCGCAGCTCGACCGCGGCGATGTGATCGAGGCCGTGAGGCGTGCACTTGTGAACCTTACTCCACGGCAGCGCGCGGTGGTCACGCTTCGACTGCTCGAGGGGTGCTCGGTAAGGGACAGCGCAATCCGCCTTGGAGTCGCAGAGGGAACGGTAAAAGCCACGCTATCGCAGGCGAGGAGATCACTCCGTGCCACGTTGACTGACCACCGGTAGAGAAGCTCGTGAGGGCTGGCTCGTGATTGTGAGCCGAGGTTGTCGCACGACTAAACGTCCGGCTTCCCAGCGGCGTCTTCTCTTTGACGTGAACCGACACCTCACAACTCTCGGAGGAGGACAGGATGAAGTACGTGCTCGGAATCGCGGCGCTCTGTGCCGGACTGACGCTGGCGACGGCCACTCCGGCGGTGAGCCAGGAAGGAACTCCCTGCTACAACTGGCTGGACAACGGCCGGTGTATTGGACCCTGCAGTTTTCTCTGCAACTGCACGTGCATGCCGCCGGTTGTTGTTACGTGATTGCAGCACAAGCCGTCCGGAGAGGCTTTACCCTTTCCGGGCGGCCTAGTCTCATCCTGCCGGATACCTCTTCATCGGCCCTCAACAGTCATGTGCATTGGGAAATTGAAGTGAGTCAATTCTCATCCCCACCAACTCATCTGGCATGCGCCGCTCTTCTAGGCACGCTCAAGCATTGCTCTGCTGCGCGATCGCGGTTTCCGGGTGTTCACAAAGCCCCCTCGAGGATACACCACTCTCGTCAGCGACTACAGTGCGGCAATTGGCCGAAACGCGAGATTCCGTTGCCGTAGTGGTCATGGATCCGTCCGACTGTTTTACGTGCAGTTCCACAGCGGGCTTCTGGATCCAACTAGGTCATCAGCGACCGGGGAGTGTCTTCTTTGTGTTCACTCGCGAGCCGTCCGAAGCAGAAGCTCGATTGCTGCGCACGTATCGGGTGCCGCTTGATCATATAGTGCATCGCCGTGGCAGCTCCGGCCCACAGCGTTCAGAACGCCTATACGTTAACGGGCAACTCGTCGTAGCTGACTCTGGAGCGCAGCTCCTGACTGATCCACGTGCTTTGCGCCTGTTCCTGTCGGAGCCTGCTCAATGATGCCCATTCGCTACCGCGCGTTTCCCGCTGCTCCTGTACTGCTTCTCGGTTGCGCTCTTTTCCTGGCCTGTTCGAGGGTGGATGTCGCGCGAGAGCGCGACGGCGTTTCGAGCACTGGTCAGATTCTCCCTGTCATAGACAGCGTTCTGCTGCAGGAATCAGATTCTGCATACCTGGGTAGGCCGGTTGCACTCGCGGTCGGGCCGGAGGGTGACTACTACGTTGCCGACAACATCGCAAACCGTGTACTTCGCTTTGGCGCAGACGGTGGTCTGCGATTGATCTACGGACGTTCTGGACAAGGGCCGGGCGAGCTCGCGAGCACCGGGCCGATCGGCTTCCTCGACGATTCCCTTGTCCTCATAAGCGATTTCTCGATGTTCCAACTGGAACGCTATGACCGGCGCTCCGGCGAGTCGCGCGGACACTGGAGCTATCAGGGTCCAGCCGCGTCCATCGTGACTCTGCAGTCGGGTGTCTGGCTCGGTGCAGCATCACAGTCCGAGAAAACAGGACTCGTGAGAATCTCGCTCAAGACCGATTCCGCTCGGAATCTCCTTCCGCTCCCCCAAGCCCACCTGGATGATCCGCGGATCGCGCAGATGCACGCCGCAGTTCGAGTGACGGGCGTCGGCGATAGTGTCATCGTCGGCTACTCGGGCTTCGATACGCTTCTCGTGACGCTCCGCGGCGAGCAGGTCGTCGATCGGCTCCCGGTGCCACGACTTCATCGGATAGGTACCCCCGTGGATCTCTCCACGAAACTGCAGCACGTCCAGACGCAGGCCGAGGCGCTTAGGACGGCGTCCGTGCTCTGGAATCTGCTTCGTCATCCCAGCGGGCTCCTTCTAGCAACGAACGTGGATGTCTCAATGGACTCGCGGAATCCGGAAGTTATGACGTTCAGGGTATACACCACGATCGTGGATCCGGTACGCCGAGTAGCCTGCTCGGACGTCACGCTCGACTTCGCTGACGGAGTCGCGCGGCCACAGCTAGCAATGGACGGTGATACCCCAGTGACGCTGGTTCAGCGAGTTGTCGGCGACCAGGCAGTAACAGTCATCAGGCGACATGCACTCGTGCTCGAGGCTTGCGAATGGGTGCCGATCGACTGAGCCCACACGAGTCCTAAGGCCACGAGTTAGACCCGATACACGAGAACCACGCGGAGCGCATGAATCGTCTAAGGGGTGCGCTGGGCTATTACAGGGCAGTGGGGAGTGCCCTCAGGCTGAGCTTGCCCCGCTGGAGGTCGGTGAGGCCACTCGCAATCAGGTGATGCCCAGTCCGCAGTTCCAGGTTGGACACTATGATAGATCTGTCACACGATCGCAGCTGGATCGTACCACGTTCACTATTGGTGACAATGTATCGATCGAGTTGGCTCGCAAGTGCCACCAGAGATTCGATGTCGCCGATAGCGGCCGCCTGACGGGCCTCTTCGTATGCCAAGTGAGCCTACCCGTAAGAGTGCCAGCACGCCTTTTCGGGCCAAGCATAGTCATCGCAGTTTCCTGGTTGTAATGGAGTACAGTGACGCTGGAACTCAGTCGGGCGCCATCAGCAGGAGTCCCGCGACCGGGCAATGCTACTCCCGAGCGCTCCGTTCGCGATAGGCGCCTAACCGCGCCCGCGCCAAACTCGACCCTATGTACGGCCAGAACACGCGTCGGTCAAGCGGATTCTCAACACAACACGACGGTGTCGTGGACGAGCCAGCCCGTCAGGCGCATCACGAGAGAGTGCGACGCTCGATACGAGCGGTGGACGAACTCCCTAGCAGGCTCGCTGTCGTCAGGTCCCTGTCTCAGCGCAGTCTGCATCGAATGGCTGCGCCTCCTCCGCGTTGAACAGGGTGGGATGCCGCTACCCTTCCAAGGTCGTTCCGGCGCCTCGCGCCAGTGTCAGGCTTGGTGGACGAGCACTCGTCCCACTCCTAGGTTCGACCTGATGCCCCTGATCTTCTTCGTCGCGGTTCAGATGGACAAAGCTCTCCTTCTCAACTGGCGCCGGCTCGCTGGCATGCGATGATGGGCCCAGAGGGGAGAACCAGGGCGTTGGATTGTTCCGGTGTCAGTACTTGCCGACCGAATCCCGGCACCGCATGGCCATGATCTGAAAAGAGGGCATCTTCCGGTTCAGTGCGTTGTCATCGCGAATGACAAGCGCGAATGACAAACGACCTCGAACCAGGGCGAACCACTCTCTGAGGTCGAAGGCCCGAAATCGTACCAGGACACACCATTACAGATCGATCCCCCCGACGAGCATCAATCTGCAAAGATGATGGCCGCGGGCGTCCGGATAGCTTGTCATTCGTGAGGTGCTACACGCGGAACACGTTGGTGTACAACGGGTTAGCACGGGCAGTTTTCTAGGTCGAGGGTCGACGTCAGTGGTCATCCAAGCGCCGAATGACAAGCGCGAATGACAAGACCAGCTCGGACCAGGCTCGCGGACAGGTCGAGATGTGGTAGGTTTTAGTACGTTTTAGTTCAAGGCGCCGTCGCCAAGTGGTAAGGCTCGAGTCTGCAAAACTCGCATCGCCGGTTCGATTCCGGCCGGCGCCTCTATCAAGCGGTAGCTTCCACAACGCAGCGTAAGCCAAGACAAACGCCCCGTGGCCAGAGCCACGGGGCTTTATCGTGCTATGTGCCCGTGAGTCCAGCCGCTTGGGGGTGATGGGCACCTAAGTAGCCGAGTGTCGGGATCTGTTCTGCCGTCGCGTACCGAGTGGCAACGATCTCGATGGCAAGGCTACCACGTGTACGCCACTCGCCAGTGCACTCGGTAGTCGCCGAAGCCCCTGAGCGATTCAGCACCGCCATAGCTCTTGGTGGCCGAGGTCAACCTTGCCGAGAGCGTCCTCAATGAGGTCAATGCCCCGAGCGGTAGCTCGAAGCCAGCGCACCCGCCCATGAAGCCTGAAGAGACAGTGGGCTATCACGCCTACGACTCGCGCCCTTCCTTCGAATGGCTGAAGCATGGCCGGCAAGGCTCGATCATCGAGCGCACGAGAGTGTAGCCGACTGGTAACCGGGGCCGCGTCGTGCGGCCCGAACGGAGGGTGCACATATACCTTGGATTCCTACAGGCCGCCGAGATGCTCAGGTCCTACCTCGCTGAGGAACCCACTTCGAGGCTGAAAGTCGCATGCTCCCTAGGGCGCTCGTCGTGTCGGAGAGGCCTTATCTCGGTCTCTGCGATCTTGCGCGAAATCGCTCGGCGTGGCAGCACCGATGATCGGGCTGCGCTCTCGCCAGCCGGAGTCGCGGTTTGTATATGACGGGTGCGTGACCTTGCCATATGCTACAGGGTGGTGCGCACTACGAAACTTCCCGGATTCGAGCCGCATTTGCCATTGCGCGCTTGGCCATGCGCAGGGCCGCTCCCAGGTCAGGTGAAGTTAGGCGCCTGAAAGCGCGGCATCTGATCCGTCCTCTGCGGGCATCGAGTACTCTCCTTGAATCGGCGTCGAGGCCAACTGCTTGACGACCCGGGAGCAGGGGTGTAAGGTGGTGGCATTCCTAACGCCTCACGTATTGCGCCGACACCATAATGGAGCAGGTACACATCGAAGAGGTGTTTCTAGAGTTCCGAGAACTAGTCATTCGTTCGGCGTTCCGGATGCTCAGGGATCATGATGCAGCAGAGGACGTAGCGCAGGAGGTATGGCTTCGACTGCTGGAGTCCGGTGAGATGCCACACCGGCGAAGCTCCACGGCCGCATGGCTACACGTCATCTCAACTAGGGCTGCCATAGATTATAATCGCAAGCAGCGACAGGCAGAGCGTGTAGCTCTCGCACAAGGCTTGGAAGCTGCCGTCGAGCGAAGCTATGTCGACGAGCGGGATAATGTCGTGAATCAAGAGTTGCTGGATCGATTGGGTCGAGTGATAGCGCTGCTGCCAGCGAGACAACGTGCTGTTGTTGAGCTACGAGTAGGACTGGAATTGTCGGTTCGTGCAACTGCGAAGGCACTCAGTATCAGTGAAGGGACAGTAAAGGCGACACTCTTCCAGGCACGCTCGTCGATCCGACGTGCAATCAAATGCATACCAGGGGTTTTCGATGTACAATCAGAATGACGCCACCTTGTGTCGCTGCTAGAAGTTGGCTTCTCATTCACCCAGATCAATACGTCAAGAGCGTTGGTTGCATGCGAGAGGCTTCCGGTCTGCAACATCGCTGGCAATAGTCTCTAGACGGCAAGCCGGATCAAAGATGAGGGTTCCCTGCCTCCTCACTAGATCTTCTCCAGGATGTTACCGACGAT
>DATGOL010000199.1:0-3235 GCA_035306065.1 Gemmatimonadales bacterium
CCGAGTGAGTTGACGGAGCACCGATAGTATCAGTTATTGCATGAAGTCCGGGCGTTCACCTGCCCGGCCGAGCGCCTGCAATTGCCCCTCTCGCCACCCTGACATGCAACGGTCCTCCCGCGCGGCAGGCTCCATGGCGCATTCATGCAGCCGCACCCGTGCGCTTGCCGTCCGCGCCGTATGTGCGCTCTTCACAGTCTGCGCTGCGGCGGTAGAGCTGCCGGCGCAGAACGCTCCGCCGAGTGTCCGCGTGGCCAGCTTCGGGGTTGATACGTCAGCGGCGGACGTGGCGCAGATTGTCGGGCTGGTCCGCGCCTACCTCGCGCAACCGCAGAAGGCTGACGCCGACGATCGGGCTGCACGGCAGGCCGGGCTGTGGAGTACGGCAACGTGGGCGGATGAGCGACACGGCGACCTTTCGCGCGGCTTCGTCTACCAGGGGTTCCCCGCCACCATCGTTGGTGTCACAGCGGCCGCGGCCGGCGACAGCGTCTACATCGTCAAGGTGCTGTACGCTGCGGCAGACAGCACGCGGACGCGCATCTCTCCCCTGGCACTGCAACGTCTCTATGCGATACGAGCGCCCGAGGCGCCGCATGGCTGGCGGCTGGGCACTGCGCTCCCCCGGCTCACCAGCCACTGGACTCGGCAGCACAGCGGCTCTATCCATTTCTGGTACGCGCCCGATATGACGCCGGACTCGAGCCGCGCGGCGAGCGCCACTCGCTTCGTTGCGGAGCTCTCGCAGCGGTTCAACGTGGCACCGCCGGAGCGACTGGACTACTACGTGACGTCGTCGCCTGACGAGTACCATCGGATCGTCGGCCTGGACTACTTCGTACGCCCCTCCGGTCCCGGCACCGCCACAGGCGGGATGGCGCTTGGCGAGGGGATCGTGCTTTCGGGGGATCCGTCGCAGGGTGAGGCATACCTGCACGAACTCGCGCACGCGGTGCTGCTGCCACTCGAGATCCGCAATCACTTCGTGTCCGAGGGAATCGCGACGTGGCTCGGCGGCTCCCAGGGGCGTGACCTCGCGGAGCTCGTGAGGGTGCTCGGTGATTTCCAGCGCGAGCGATCCGATGTGTCGCTCGAACAGCTGATCAGGGACGAGGTGCCTGACGGCGGCCAGTTCGCCACGGTGGCCTGGTACGCGACAGCGGCGTTATTCGTGGAGGCTGTTCACCAACGGGCGGGAATGGCGGGGGTGCGCGCGCTGTCTGCGACGGATGCGGGTACTGACGCCACGCTCAGGCTTCTGCAGGACGGGCTGGGTGGTGAGTTGGCAGACGCCGAACGGTGGTGGCGCGGCCTGACGACACCGGAGGTCAGGGATTAGGGGTTAGGGACGGCAGAGGCGACAATCGCAACGATTGAATCGCGACCATGGACCGTTAGGCTGCGTGCCCGACATCTCCATCATACCTGGCCAGCCAGACGGTGTGCCCTCCGCATTCAGGGTCATCGGCACGATACGCGAGGAGTGAAAACCCGTTAGCGATGAGCAACTCGTGGTACTCCAACGGAGCAAGGCTCGCGTGGTACAGTGGTTCGCCATGGTACGTGCCGACCGACTCGCCACGGGCGGTTCCCGACGTGAACATCAGCGGTGCCCCGGGAAGCGCGTGGGCTGCGAACCTGGGAAACATTTCGCGCTGGTCGCCCATGGTCAGATGGAAGAAGCTGTCCCATGCGAGAAGACCATCGAACCGCCGGTGCAGCGACAGCTCGCGCATGTCATTAACGAGCCACTCGGATTCAGGAAAGCGGGCCTGACACCGGCTGATGAGTGACGGGGACGAGTCTATACCGACCACTCCGAATCGAGCCTCGAGCACGTACCGGGCGATCGGCTCGCCCATTCCACAGCCGATGTCCAGAACGGTGCCGGCCGGGCGAACGTGTTGCAGGAACGCATCGAGCCACGCCTTCTCCTGGAGCGAGCGGCCGCGATCCCGATCGTAGTCTGCCGCATGCCGCTCGTAGAGGTCGCTGATGGCGGCACTGCTCATTGAGGTGTCAGGTGTCATGTGTCAGGGCCCGTCTACCTGATTCCCCATTTGAGCACCCGCCCGATACTCGGCCGCTGCCCGTACATCAGCAACGCCGTGCGATATATCCGCCCCGCAAACGCCACCGCCAGGATACACCATCCATAAAGCAGAATTATCACCGTCGCCGTCTCCAGCCAACCCACATCCGTTGACGCCAGGCGCAACGGCATGACGATGGGCGCAGAGAAGGGGAGGAAGCTCAGCACACGCGCCAGCGCTCCATCCGGCTGCGCGATGATCGGCTGCAGGAACGCCACCGTGCCTACCAGCAGCAGCGCCACCGGAAGCTGCGCCTGCTGCGCCTCCTGCTCGCTCGTCACGATCGCACCAACCGCCGCGAAGAGGGCCGCGTAGAACGCGTAGCCCAGCAGGAAGAAGAGCAGCAGGAGGGCAATGTCGCCCGGGGTGAACACCGGCAGCTCGAAGGACATTCCGTCCGCCCCGAAGCTCTGCAGCAGCCTGCTCCTGTTCGCCGCCAACAGGTAGCCGGCCGCCACCCAGATCAGCTGCTGCGTGAGGCCCACCGCACCCACTCCTATCACCTTGCCGGCAAGGAGCGTGGTGGGACGCACACTGGAAATCACCACCTCCGCCACACGACTCTGTTTCTCCTCTATCACGCCGCGCAGCACGGCCTGGCCGAAGAAGAAGATGGTGAAGTACAGCAGCAGTGAAATGGAGATCGCCGCAACGATGTTCAGCCTTCCACTGGCTGAACCGCCTGTGCTCGAAAGACGTTGCGCGTCAATGCGCACGCGGAGCTCCGCTATCCCGCGGGCCTCCGCCGTCGTCAGGCCGGCCTCTTCCAGGCGCCAGGCGGTCACCTCGCGCGAGAGCAGGCGCTCCAGGCGCTGCATGTCTCCCAGCGATGCCGCATTGCTCCCCGCATAACGAACGCTGCCCGTTACCAGTGTGGCCGGGTCCAGAACCAGCAGCCCCTGCAGGCGCTGCTGCTGCACCAGCATCTCGGCTTCCGCCACCGCGGCGCTCAGCGAGTCCGGTGAGACGCGCACCACGCTCGCACCCAGAGTGTCTGCATCTATGCCGCCCGCTATCTCGCTCGCCAGGCGGGTGCCCAGCGCGCTGCCGGTGGCATCTATCACGCGCACGCCAACTATGCGAAGGTCGCCCGCATCCGTACGTGACTGCATCCACGCGGGAAAGAAGAGCAGGAACGCAAA
>DATGOL010000200.1:0-4686 GCA_035306065.1 Gemmatimonadales bacterium
GCCTGCAGACGCCGAACGCCAGAGCGAGAATGCACGACCGTATTCAGGTGTACTGGACAATTGCTGCCACTCCCCGTTTGAGTTCTGCCGAATGAATCAGTCGCAGCCCGTGCCTGGCATGTGCTGCGAATCACCTGCCGCCACCACCACAACCTCTCCCGGCCAAATGACCTGAAGGCTTCGTGCCGCAGCCCAGGCACGCACTCCGGTACTACAGCAAATCGCGACGCGCGCGGTACCTGCCGGTACCTGCAGCCCTGCGGCAACGTCTTCCACCCTCATGCGCACAGCGTGAGGCACCACCGTCTCGGGCGCCTCCACCTCACCACGCAAGTCGATCGCCAGGTCTTCCGGCGTCACCGCGGCGGCAGACACGAAGCGAAGCAGGGGGCCGGCAGGTTCCGGAGCATCGTGGAATCTGAATGCGGACGTTCGCCAGTTTCTCGCGTCGAGCGTGAGCATCGTACCTAACGGCGACGGCTCGATTCCCAGCAGCACCGCCAGGGCCATTTGCGCCTGCAGTGCGCCAAGCGCTGCAACCACTGGCCCCATTATTCCCGCCGTTGCACAGCTTCCCGCTTCCCCGGGCAGCTCCGGGAACACTGCACGCATACTCGGTGCGCCACCGCAGTAGCCAGCCACAAACCCCTCCGTACCTAACGCCGATGCCGAGATGAGTGGACGCCCGGACGCAAGACAGTAATCGGAAAGGGTGTAGGAAACGGCAAAGTTGTCGCCGCAGTCGAGCGCAATGTCACAACCTTCGAGAAGTTCGGCAGCGGTAAGCGAATCCAGCCACTGCGTCACGGGCAGAACGCTTACTTCGGGATTGAGCCTGTTCAGCGCATCGGCGGCCGCAACTGCCTTCGGCCGGCCGATGTCACTCATGCCGTACAACGGCTGCCGGTGCAGGTTGTGTTCGGCTACCACGTCGGGATCCACCAGTGTGATGTGCCCCACTCCGGCACCAGCCAGATACTGCAGAACGGGCACGCCCAGCCCACCCGCGCCTGCCACGAGCACGCGTGCGCTCGAGAGTATCTCCTGCCCTTCCAGCCCGACTCCCGGAACGAGCTGCTGCCTCACATAACGAGTCATTGTGTCACCTCGAGCCATTCCTGAACCCTGCGCTCCGGGTGGGCATGCAGCGTTATGTCCGTCACCACCGAGATTGTGTCCGCACCAGCTGCCAGAACTCCTGCGGCTCGTTCGGTGGTCATGCCGCCGATCGCGCAGAGCGGGGTGGATGGCAGTAGCGACTTCCAGTCCGACACTCGCTCGAGCCCCTGGGGGCTCCACTTCATCTTCTTCAGGATAGTGGGATACACCGGACCGAGCGCCACGTAATCGGCCTGCAGCGAAAGTGCGCGGTGCAACTCTGACCGATCGTGTGTGCTTATGCCGAGACGAACTCCGGCACTGCGAAGCGCGGAGATGCTGGCGGAGTCGAGATCCTCCTGTCCCAGGTGGACCCAACTGGCGCCTTCGTCAATGGCGATCTGCCAATGATCGTTGACCACGAGCATGGCGCCGTGATCGGCCGCGAGCTTCAGTGATTCACGCACCTGCAACCTGGTGACTCCGGGTGTCAGGTTCTTCACCCGCAACTGGCAGAACCGAACGCCAAGCGGAAGCATGCGTGCCAGCCACTCGTAGTTGTCGAATATGGGATAGAAGCGGGGGAGCTTCAGGACAGCCATGCTCGTCCGATTACGGGTGTGGATGGTACAGCCATGTCACGCGGCTCCATCGGATCGGCCTGGTGCGCAATTGCACCGGCCTGTGCCGCGAGAGCGAACGCCCGCGCCATGGCCACCGGGTCTCCGGCCTTTGCGACCGCCGTGTTCAACAGCACGGCGTCGAATCCCATCTCCATTACCGCCGCTGCATGGCTTGGCACGCCGAGTCCCGCGTCCACTACCAGCGTGACATCGGGCAGCTGCGCACGGAGGGTACGAAGTGCATAGCGGTTGCTGATCCCCAGCCCCGTACCGATGGGTGCGGCCCACGGCATGAGTACGCCGCATCCCACATCCGCTAGTCGTTCGGCCAGCACCAGGTCATCGGTAGTGTACGGAAACACCTTGAAGCCGTCGTCATTCAGGATCCGTGCGGCCTCGAGCAATCCGAACGGGTCGGGCTGCAGTGTATCCGTGTGGCCGATCACCTCGAGCTTGATCCAGTCGGTTTCGAACAGCTCACGCGCCATGTGCGCCGTGGTCACCGCCTCACGCGCAGTGTGGCATCCGGCAGTGTTCGGCAGGAGTCGCACCCCCAGCTGTTTCACCAGTGCCCAGAAATCCTGCCCTGCACCCGATTCACGACGCAACGACACCGTGACAACCGACGCACCCGATTCGCGCACGGCATCCCGCAGCAGGGCCGGAGACGGATACTGCGACGTGCCGAGCATGAGCGGTGAATTCAGCGTCTCGCCGTAGAAGGTTCGCACGTCAGCCGCCCTGCATTGGCGCGAGTGCCTCCACTCGATCGCCTGACGCGATCGGGAAGTCATGTCTCGCCGTTGCGGGCACGAACCGGCCGTTGACGGCCGTGGCGAGCCGTGCGCCTGCAAGTCCGAGCTCCTGGAGGAGCGCGTGCAGATTGGCAGCATATACGTCTCGAACGTCACCGTTGAACTGTATCGTCATTGACTGTCTCCGGTTATTGCGTCTGCCGCAATGCGCGCCATTGCCGGCGCGAGAAGGAATCCATGCCTGAACAGGCCGTTCACGTGAAGCATCTTCCCGTTTCTCGACACACGCGGAACGTTGTCGGGATACGCCGGCCTGACGTGAGTGCCGATCTCGACCACTTCGGCTTCCGCGAAGGCAGGGTGCAGCGCGTAGGCTGCTGAAAGCAGCTCGAGCATGGATCTCGCCGTTATGCGCCCCTGCTCACCGCTCTCGACCTGGGTGGCGCCGAGCATGAACACCCCGCTGCCGCGCGGAACCACGTAGAGCGGGTGCCTGGGATGCAGCAGCCTGACGGGGCGACGGAGCGATACGTCGGGGCATCGCAGGACAAGCATTTCGCCCTTGACGCCGCGCAGGCTGGCGATGTCGGCGCGTGCACCGTAGCCGCGGCAGTCGACAGTGAGATTATCGCCAGGAATCCACTCACCGGTTTCAATCTGAACGCCGCGGGAGCGCAGGCTCTCCACAAGCGCGGCCAGTGCCTCACGCGGCGCAAGGTGCGACTCCTGCTCGAAGTGCAGGGCCCGCGCGAAGCGCCCCGCCAGGTGAGGCTCGAGCGCATCGAGCTCGATCGCGTTGAGTGTGCGGTGACCGGAGGTGCGGCGCGCGAATTGGGCGAGGCTTGCCTGGTCCCGCTCGAGAGCGACAACGAGAGTGCCGTTATTAACGACGTGACAGCCATGACGTGTCCACCAGGACGCAGCTTCCTGGCCGAGGTCAACGACTGTGCGCTCTGCAGACTCGCCTTCACAGAATGGTGCGAGCATTCCACCCGCCCACCAGGAACACGAGTGCGGGCCCGGGCCACCGCCCCGGTCTACGACTCTCACGTCAACGCCGCGCGCCACCAGCTCCGATGCTGCGCACAGACCGGCGACACCCGCTCCAACTACTGTCACCATCCGCTGATCTCCATTCGATGCGGGCCATCGGGTGGAGTCTGCGCCGAGCTGGTGCTGTGAAGTAGCTGGCTTGACCGTTCCCTCCGCCGGTATGGCCCGGATCAGGTTCGATGGGTTGGCGCCCTCAAAGACCACGCCTCTCAGCCCCTTTGCAGGGCACCCCAACGGCAATGCAAAGGCTACCAGCCGGCGCGGTTGCGGGCAAGCCGGGCCGGACCTGCGCGAAACGAGTGCGCCTGATGCCCTTTTTCACGGCACATCGAGTGCGTACAATCGAGAGCGCCGAGTCTGAATCAGTCAGGCCGGAGCAAGGCTCGCAGAACCTTCCGCCATTTGCCATCGATGGATATCGCTTCCTGGTTTTCCTGGTTCGGTCAGCCGCAGGCCTGGATGGGCCTCCTGACGCTGACGGTGCTCGAGATCGTACTCGGCATAGACAACATCATCTTCATCTCGATTCTGGCCGGGCGGCTTCCGGAGAATGAGCAGCCGAAGGCGAGAAAGCTCGGGCTGATGGGAGCCTTCGTGAGCAGGCTTCTGCTGCTCTTCTCGATCGCGTGGATCGTGCGGCTGACTGCTCCACTTTTCGAGGTGTTCAACACCGGCTTTTCAGGTCGCGACCTGATTCTTCTGGGTGGAGGACTCTTCCTGATTGCGAAAGCGACATACGAGATCCATCACAAGCTGGAGGGTGACGAGGAACCCAAGGTGACGCAGGCGAAGAACGGGGTGACGCTGACGAGTGTGGTGGCGCAGATCATGGTGGTGGATATCGTTTTCTCGCTTGACTCGGTAATTACCGCTGTCGGGATGGTGGATCACATATCGGTGATGGTGATAGCGAACGTGATTGCGCTTGCGATCATGCTGCTGGCGATCGACCCGATAAGTGAATTCGTGGACAATCACCCGACGGTGAAGATGCTGGCGCTTGCGTTCCTGGTACTGATCGGAACGAACCTGATGGCGGAGGGCTTTCACCAGCACATCCCGAAGGGTTACACGTACTTTGCGATGGCGTTCTCGGTGCTGGTCGAGATGCTGAATATTCGTGTCCGGAATCAGAGGGCGGCGGTGAGGCTGAGGGA
>DATGOL010000201.1:0-2055 GCA_035306065.1 Gemmatimonadales bacterium
CACGTCCGTGCCGCGCACCGAGCGCAGCGAGAACAGGAATGACATGAGCGCCAGCAGGTACAGGTGGTTGCTGTACGTCTGTGCGTCCAGGAGCACCACCGCACCGCTGCTCACCGCCACCAGCGCGCAACTCAGCCTGCTCCGCCACCCGGCCAGCATGCCGAGTGTGCCGAGTGCCCAGATGGTGAGCAGTGCGGTGGCGAACGGCAGGGTGAACACGCCGGCCGGAAGCGCATAGGGCACGTGAGGCGCATCGCCACGCGCAACGGACATCACCACCGGCCCCAGGTCCAGCAGGAATATGCCAGACGCCACACCGCACAGCACACGGCCAATCCCCACCGCACGTTCGCGTGAGGCACCGCCGCCGAGCCAGCGGTGCGCTAGCGACACGAAATGGACTCCGGTTCGGAACCCTTGCGAACGATCATGCTCACCTCAACGGCATCCGGATTCGCCTCGCATGCCGCACGGGCGATGATACGCCGCTCCGGCTCGTTCATCTCAGACCGCCGCTCCGCCAGCAGCTCGCCGGCACTGAGCGAGCGAACCGTGCCATCATCCAGCGTGAGCGTCATGTCCAGCGGTGCCGGCAACCCCGAGTACATGTGCCACCCGAAGCGCTGCACCCGCGGCTGAAAGAGCTGCCAGGCGGGCAAGGCGATCTGGATGAGGAAGAATGTGGCCAGGAGGGGGCGCATTACTGCACGGGTTACTGGGTACGGGTTAGGGGTTGCGGGGTTAGGGAACTGCACGCGGGCTCCGGCGCACCCCCCGCCGGCGGCTTCCGTAGTCCGCAGGCCATTAACCGTTACCCGGTCAAACAGACGCTCAATCCTTACTCCACGGCAAAGGTCACGCGTACCACCGCGGTTACGTCCTTCTCTTTCGACGACGTATCGTTCACTCCGTAATCCGATACCATCGTCGAGTGTCGGGGCGTTATCTGGAATACGCCCATTCTGGCGCTTCGCGCCGCACCGATCTTTGCGCCCGCGCTCTCGGCGATCGCTCGCGCGCGCTCGGCCGCATCACTGGTGGCTTCGGCCAGGAGTTCGGTGCGGATCGCGTCTATGCCGGTGAAGATGTACTCGGGGCTGTAGGACACCATCGGCACTCCCTCCGCGATCAGTTCGGCGGACTGCTGCGCGAGGGCGGCGATGCCGTCCACGTCTGCCGAACGAATCTCGAAGTTCTGGCTCAGGCGGTAGCCGAGTATGCGGCCGGTCTCGCGTCCCATGTCGGTGTACTCCTGAACCGGGTACACCTCCACCGCGGTGACGGTGATCGAGGAGTCGGGCAGGCCCTTGCCCTCCAGGTAGGAGCGCACCTGCGACACGGCGCTGGTGAGCTGCGCGTAGCCCGTCTGCCGGCTGCTGCCCTGCACCGACACGTTCGCCCGCCACACTATGTAATCCGCAGTCACCGCGCGACGCGACGAGCCGGTGGCCTCCATCTCGTCTACGCGGCGGAAGTCGCGGATTGCGGATGCTCCCGCGAAGGCACCGATAACCAGGGCGACGGCAAGGGCCGTAAGGCCCCAGAAAAGTTGGTTGCGCATCAAGGCTCGAGCAGCGGCGTTGGGGGAAGGCGACCCGTGCGGATCGTGCAGCGCGAGGGAAGTTCTCACGTAGCACACGCGTCGTGATACAACAGTTCAGCTCAGGAGTTCGCAAGGTAGCGAACGTGAGCCATCAGGGCTGGGTACGCGGTAGTTCGCCCAGCTGCGCGCTATCCCGCCTTGCTGCGCGTTTTCCGGTAGTACCTGCGCGCCTTCTCCGAGTTGCCGCACACGGCCATGCTGCACCAGCGGCGCGAGTGATTCCGGCTCGTGTCCAGGAAGTACCAGCCGCATGCGGGGCAGCTCTTCACCTTGCTCATCTCGGCAGACGTCAGCAGCCCGATCGCCTGCAGAACCACCCGGTGTCGCAGTACTGTCGCGCTGGCGGCGTCTTGCGTCACCTCGATTGCCAGGCGGCCGTCCGCTTCCCGCAATGCAGACGCCGCGATTGCCGCGCTGTGGTCAGCCGAAAGACGCGCGAGATCGTCAGCCGG
>DATGOL010000202.1:0-3341 GCA_035306065.1 Gemmatimonadales bacterium
TGTGCAGAGTGCGCTCGCGTCGGCGCGCGCCGAACTGGCGTCCATCCTCGAGCGCGCGGAGTTGAATGACTCTTCGGACCCGGATCAGGAACTCTCTGCGCTCTGCTCGCAGCATGCGGCGTTCTGCGAGGCCGTGGACGGTGAGCGCGATGCGCGGCGTGACGTGTCCGCCTTGCGAATCGCCATTGAGTCTGCAGCGGATTCGGATCCGTCCCTGCTCACGGAAAGCCCGGAGGAGCTGCGCGCTCGTCGCGATGCGATTGCGGAGTTGGCCGATCGACTGGTAGGAGTCGTTGCCGAGATAAGCTCGCTCAACACGCGCATGGAGGCTGCAAAGCGCGGGAGCGACGTGGAGCGTGCACAGGCAGAAGTGGCGGCGGCCGAGGAAGTGCTGCGCGATCACAGGAACGCCGACCTCGCTGCCATGGCCGGCCACATGCTCGTTCAGCACCTCCTGCGCGCCACGCAGGACAATCACCGGCCCGAGGTGTTTCACCGTGCACGCACGCTCTTCACGCAGGTTACGCGCGGATGCTATCGCCTGGAGTTCGACGATGCCGAGCTGGGTGATGTCTCCACGTTCCGGGCTTTCGACACACATTCGCGACGCAATCATACGCTGGACGAACTTTCCAGCGGCACGAAGGTGCAGTTGCTGCTTGCGATTCGCATCGCTTTTGTGGAGACGCAGGAGCATGGCCTGAAGCTTCCGCTCTTCCTGGACGAAACGCTCGCCACCAGTGATGATGAGCGGGCCCGCGCGATCATGAGCGGTATCATCGCGCTCGCTGAAGAGGGGCGGCAGGTGTTTTACTTCACCGCGCAGTCGGACGAAGTACGCAGGTGGCGTGAGGCGCTGCTGGAAGCGTCGGTTGAACACGCGATGTTAAACCTCGCGCGTATTCGCTCTCTGTCATCCGGCGATCTGGACACGATCAGTGTTGCACCTCCCGAGTCGTACGTGGTGAGTTCGCTGCCATCGCCCGCCGAGCACACTCACGAGAGCTACGGCAGCGCACTTGGGGTGCCGCCGTTGCGCAATGGCGAACCCGCGACGTCGGCGCACCTGTGGTACATGGTGCATGACGTGCGCGCGTTGCATCACCTGCTTGAAGTTGGCTTCGGCCGGTGGGGGCAGCTGCAGGAGGTGGCGAGCGGTCGCGACGCGGCCATCCTCTCGCAGTTCCCGGGCGTATTTGCAAAGGCACGCATGCTAGCGCGCGCGCTGGACGTGCTGTGTGCGCAGGCTGCCATCGGACAGGGTAAGCGTGTAGACCGGGTTTGCCTGCTGGATTCCGAGGCTGTAACACCGACCATGATGGACCCGGTGATGGAACTGGTGGAGCGCTGCGACGGCGACGCGCGTGAGATCGTGAGCGCGCTCGACCGGCGTGAGGTCGTGCGTTTCCAGCGGAGTTCCGTGGACAAGCTGCGTGACTACCTCGCCGAGAACGGGTATCTCGACGATCGTCCCGCGCGTGCCATGGGGGATATTCGTCTCGCCATGATCGGCGCACTCGCCGCGGAAGCGAGTTTCAGCAGCGAGGCAGTGGCGGAGGTGGATTACCTGCTGAAGATCGTGTCGCGTTCGTCCATGTCGTCAGGCTCTCGCGCGACGGGCGGAGCTGCTGCGCAAAGCCTTTCGTGATGCCTGACGATACAGTGCAGGCCGGAGCGCAGCAGCGCGTGATCGCGGCAGTCGTCACCCGGGGTGACCGCATGCTCGTGTCGCGCCGCCCCGAGCACAAGCGACATGGCGGGCTGTGGGAGTTCCCGGGAGGGAAGGTGGGTGACGGCGAGAGCGACCTGGAAGCCATTTCGCGCGAGTTGCGAGAGGAGCTGGACGTTGCCACTGTGCAGGTAGCGGAACCGGTGTTCGTCATAAGGGACCCCGGCTCGCCGTTCCTGATCGTCTTCGTACCGGTAGAGATCGAGGGAGAGCCGAAGTGTATCGAGCATACCGAGCATCGGTGGGGAACGCTTGCTGAACTCCTGGCGCTGGATCTGGCTCCCGGTGATCGCTCGTTCGTGGAGACATGCGCTAATCGCTGAGCCACGCCTTCTGGCGCACTGTTTCAGCCGTTGGTAGTATTGGGCATCGCAACCGGAGGCACGATGGATATCCCGCTGTTTTCCGAACGCAGTATCTGGACGATGATCCACGGCATCGGCCTCGGCGGCGGTGCGCTGCTGACTTCGTTCGCGATGCTCTTCTTTCTCGTGGCCCTGCGAACCGACGCGTTCGGCGAGCAGGTGAACTACGAAGCGCGATGGTTCACCTGGCTCGCCGTAGCCACGGTGATCCTTCTCTGGCTGGCGGTGATCATTGGCACCTACGTCACTTTTCCGCCGTATCGAGCCACCCCGCCCGAAGGCCTTACCGATCTGAGCGCGTATCCGCGCGCATTGATCCGGTCGGACCCGAGCACCGCGTGGCTGCATTCGTTCGCTATGGAAGCCAAGGAGCACGTGCCCTGGATTGCAGCGATCGTGGCGACGCCGGTGGCGTTCGTGAGCGTTCGCTATGGCTCCCGAATCCTTAGCGACAGGTCGCTGCGCAACGTTGCAACGACGCTTACGGCCGTCTGCGTGGTTCTCGTGGCGATTGCTACCCTACTGGGCACGTTCGTCAACAAGGTTGCCCCTCTCCATTGAGTGACAATATGGCCAGCACCATGAGTGACGCTGATACGCGTGAGGCAGGAGTGGCGCAGCCTGTGGGCGCCGCGATGGCGGCGTATGTCGCTGCGGGCATCGGCGCCTTTGCACTGGGCCTGATCGTCATCCTGAATGCCTTCGGCCTGATTACCGTCCCCGCGCTCTACTCTCCGGCAGGCGGTGTTACCGGCCGAACCGCGTTCGGAGTCGTGGTGTGGCTGATCGCGTGGGCCATCCTTCACGCGAGATGGAAGAACAGCGACCTGGACGTGGGCCGCATGCATCGCATTACGATTGCGCTCGTTGTGGCGGGAGTGGTGCTTTCTCTGCCGATTTTTGCGGGGTGAGGACTCGGAGTCCTGGTGGCAGGTACCAGTGGATCGTAGGCGAGATTCTGATAGCAATCGAGGGTGCCTTCGCACCGATCGCTAGCGCTGCGCCTTCTTGAAATAATGCTGCTATTCCAGCGTCTGCGCTCGGCGCTCGGCCCTGGTGGGGGCTCGGATGGGCGAAGCGGAGCTTCGTCTGCAAGCGGAGCCGGTAAAAAAGCCTCACGCGGAGGCGCGGAGGCCGCGGAGAGAAGCCTGGCGCATGAAACTCCAATCGCCCTGCAGTGCTCCGCGGCCACCGCGCCTCCGCGTGAGACCGTCGTTTTCAACCTTCAGTGCGTAGTGGCCGGCACC
>DATGOL010000203.1:0-4352 GCA_035306065.1 Gemmatimonadales bacterium
ACTGATGCGGGCGCCTTCTGCTGATAGAACGCATCGCCGTGAATGCCTTCGGGGTAGCGACGCAAAATGAGCGGGCGATCGGCAATGGCGGGAAGCAGTAACGGCGCCACCGTGGCGTAGTAGCGCAGCAGGTCCCCCTTGGTGTAGCCGGCCTCTGGGAAGTACAGCTTGCCCAGGCTGGTGACTGCCAGCTCGCCTTCGGGAAGGTCTACGTTGCCACCGCCACCGGAGTTCTCGATCTCGAGCAGTCGTTTGGCAACGGGCCCGGACCAGAACTTCGATTTCTTGCTTGCGGCGGTTTTCGATACCGGCGAGGCGCTCTTCCGCTCTGACCTGGACGCGGTCTTCCGCGCCGAGCTGGCGGTGGACTTCGCGGTGGACTTTCCGCCTGACTTCGCGCCTGACTTCGCCGCACCGCTGGGCTTCGCGCTCCCGCTCCCCTTCCTGGTCATTGCTCGAGCACCACGCTTCGCGGCTCCTTGTCGTCTCTCACGCCCAGAAACACCGGCTGGCGCAGTCGTCCATCCTCCGTCCACTCGTTGAAGCGAACCTCAACAACCATGCGAGGACTCACCCAGGTGGCCGGTTCATTCGTTACGGGAGCCTCGCTGAACGGTGAGCGCTTCAGTGTGCGCTTCGCCAGTGCGTCGTGCAGCGCCCGCAGTGACTGGCGCGTGAAGCCCGTACCCACGTGGCCGGCATAAATGAGCTGACCGTTTTGGCCGTAGTAGCCGACCAGCAGCGCACCAAGCAGTTCGCGTGTGTTCCTGGGCTCGGTGAAGCCTCCCACAACGAACTCCTGACGCTTCTCCAGCTTCAGCTTCACCCAGCTGGACGTTCGAGTTCCGGGGCTGTAAATGGCATCCGCTCGCTTTGCCATCAGCCCTTCCCAGCCGTCGCCGGTGGCTGCCTCCATGAGCCGCTTCCCTCCCCTGCGATCCACACGCCCGAGCCGAATGGCGCCTCGCGATCGCGTGTGACCACTGAGCAGTGCTTCGAGAACCGTGCGACGATCGCTCCATGGCTCACGCAGCAGCGATTGCGGGCCAACCGCGAGCACATCGAAGGCAATGAACGCCGCTCCCTGTGTGAATCCTGAAGCTGCGGCACGGCTTCGCGTTCCTCGTGCGCTCCGCGCCAGATCGAGTGAATGAATTCGCGACTGCAGCGACTGGAAGCGCAGCGGACGCCCGGCGCTGTCAACGGCTACAACCTCTCCATCCAGCACGAACTCGCTCCTGCTGCGCTCTGCCAGGGACTGCAATCCCTGAACGACCTCGGGGAACTGCGTGGCCTTGTCATTCCCGTTGCGCGTTAGCAGGCGTACTCCGTCACGCTCCACGATCGCCAGCAGTCTCACTCCGTCCCACTTGGGCTCGTACACCCACCCCGCGGTGCCGAGCTTGTGGGCGCCGGACGACGCCAGCATTGGCGTTGCCGGCGTTGGGATGGCGAGGTGCTGGCTGGCTGGCACTGCTCGTCAGGCCGACCGGCGCTGCGACGTCTTCCGTGCCTTCTTTGTGGCAGACTTGCTGCCCGATTTCGCTCGTGAGGCAGGCTTTGAGGAGCCCGACCCGCTCGTGCGCTTCGACGCACCTTTTCGCGTCTTGCTGGCGCCGTTGCCGGTTTTCTCCAGGCTTTCCTTCAGTCTCGCCACGAGGTCGATGACCCTGGTTGCCTCAGGCTCGGTCTGCTCGGTGAACGATACGGTCTCGTTCTTCGACTTCGCATCGATGATCTGCTGGAGATTGCGGCGGTACTCATCTTCGTACTGGTTCGGGTCGAACGGCTCGGCGAGGTTCGATATCAGCTGTTCGGCCATCTTCAACTCCTGGGGCTTTATGTCGGACTTGTCGGGGAACGCATATTCGTCCGCGCCTATCACTTCGTTTCCATAGCGAAGGATGGAAAGCATCAGGGCATTGTCAACCACGTGCACTGCCGCCAGATGCTGGGAGTTGGAACGCAGGGTGATCTTGCCTATGCCCAGCATCTCGCTCTCGCGAACGGCTTCCCGCAGGAGGGCGTACGCCTTCTGGCCCGACTTGTCAGGCACCAGGTAATACGGCGTTTCGTAGAAACGCGGATCAACCTCGGATGCCGCCACGAACGCGAGAACATCGATGGTCTTGGAAGACGGAAGGGCCGCCTGGCTGAAGTCATCAGATGTCATTACCACGTACGTATCCTTCGATATCTCGTATCCCTTCACGATCCGCTCCCACGGCACCACCTCGCCGGTGTTGGCATTGATCCGCTGCTGCTTGATCGGCGTAAGGTCCTCGCTGTCCAGCTGCCGAAAGCTTATGGACTCGGAGCGCCGTACGGCCGACTGAAGGGCCACGGGAATATTCACAAGTCCGAAGCTGAGCGCTCCCTTCCAGATTGCTGCCATGCCTGTATCCGCACCTGTACATCGTGAGGCCTGACGCCTGGTACCGCGTGCACCGGCGTCCGCGGTCGCGCCGCGTTCCACTGCTCCCCGATACACTTGGCAAGCAAAGGGCCAGCGGACATGTCCACATTTCTGTGAACATGTTCTCCACTTTGCATGTGGATTAATGGACATCGAGCTCGCCGCACGGTACCGTGCAGCGAGCTCGACCGGTGGACCTCAACCCAACAATGGTCTCACGCGACACATACAGCGGTGGCGACGCGCCACTGCCTCCTACACCGCGTCCGACAGGCTCGTAAACGTAAAGTCGCGCACGCGAAGCGCCGGCATCACCACGTCACCTCCACCCTCGGTTCCCGCAACACGACTCACCCGTCCCATCTCCTCGAGGTTGTTCAGCATGAAGAGCGGCGACTCGTTGAAGCGGAAATTGCGCAGGGCGCGCGTTATGCGGCCATTCTCCACCAGGAAAGTGCCGTCCCTCGTGAGGCCCGTGTAGAGCAGCGTACGCGGATCCACCGGCCGCAGGTACCACAGCCGCGTGACCAGCACCCCGCGCTCGGTTCCCTGCACCAGCTCATCGATGGATGCCGTACCGCCATTCATTCGCAGCGACGTGGGGTTTCCCGTTGCCTTCTTTCCCTGCTTGTCCGCCCAGAAACGGGAATACACCAGCTGGTCCAGCACTCCATCACGAATCCACACCTGACGACCCAGCGGCATGCCCTCGAAGTCGAACGGCGTGGACAGGAGCATCGGGTCCGCCGGATCGGACAGCAGCGTTACCCGCTCATCCACGATCCGCTCGCCGATCTGGTTGCCGCCCCCCTCCTTCACGAACGGGCTTCGACCCTCATCCGCACTACGCGCATCGGCGTAGCCGCCGATCAGCTGCACCAGGTCGCCAACCGCCTGCGGCTCCAGAATTACCGTGTACCGCCCGGGCTCGATTGCCTGTGGCTCCCTGGACGTACGCGCCTTGGACGTCGCCCGTTCGGCAATTACCTGCGGCTGCAGACGACTCCAGTCGCGATCATCGCCACCCGCCCAGCCGGAACCCGTACCGTCTGCCGTACGCACGGTCACCGTGTAGTTTGCGCTCGTGGAACGATGGTATGCAAAGAGTCCTTTCGCGTTGCCCACCGCCTGCGATTCCATTCCGGTAACAAGGTAGCCGGCCGCCTTCAGGTCTCCCGCACTGCGCGACAGCTCCAGCGCACCCAGCGCACCGCGTGCCCTGTCAGCCGGTGTGAGCTGCGCCGTACTGTCGAAGTACGCATTCACGCGCTGGTACTCCTGCGCTCCCAGTCCGGGCATTGCCTCCGGATCGTCAGGCGCGAGCCGAGCCATGCGCTCGCTCTGCTCGACTGCGCGGGCAATGGACTCGTCCGACAGGTCATTTGTCGTAACTACCGCGTGCTTCGGCCCGAAGCTCGATTGCACCGCCAGGTTCGCATTTGTGGTAGCGCCTGACGTTGACACCTGGTTCGCGGCAAACCGCACGTTCCCGCTGTACCCGCTGCCCAACGTTACCTGAATCTCGTCTGCGCTGGAAAGCGCGACGGCCTTCTCCACGATTGCCTGCGCCTGCTCCCTGCTCACCAGCGAGCTTTCCGCTTCCTGCTCGAGCGGAGTTCCACGACGTATCGCTACTCGCGCGTCCTCCAGCAGTGCACGCCGCGAGAGGGGCCTGTTATCGATGCGGGACATCAGCCTGTCCTCCCGGTATTGATGACATTCACGTTGCGAAAGCGCGCCGGCGGACAGCCGTGACTCACCGCATTCGACTGACCCGGCTGTCCCTTACCGTCGAAGAAGCTTCCGTTAAGACGATAGCTGCTGCTGCCACCGATCATGTCCATTGAGTTCCAGAAGTCGGGGGTGCGAATCTGGTATGCCACGTCCTTCAGCATGCCGGCGATCCTGCCATCTCGAATCTCGTAGAACAGCTGCC
>DATGOL010000204.1:0-5438 GCA_035306065.1 Gemmatimonadales bacterium
TTCGTGATGACGTATATCACGCCACTGTACCTGGTGGTGATTCTGCTGGCATGGGGAATCCAGGATGCCATTCCGATTCTCACCTTGCAGCGTTCGGCCGGCGGCTCCGAGGTGACAGCGGATGCAGTGCGATACATCCACCTCTCCCGCGCGTTGCTGTTGTTCATCATTGTCTCGCTGGCCGTGATGGTTCGTGTGGCGTGGAAGCGAAACGGCTACGATGACCGAAAGGGCTTCGTGGAAGTGGCTGGCACCCCGGCGGGCACGCCGCCGGCGCCGGCAGCACAGGAAGGGAGGTAGAGGCAGATGACACTCGATGCGATCTTCTTCATGGCCGCCAGCTGGACGATGGTTATTGGCCTCTTCGTGTGGTCGTTCTCGCGAGTTCTCCGAACGAAGCAGCACCACGATCCGGATGGCACCGGTCCGGCGGAGCCAACGGTGGAAGGGCGAGCAGGATAGGACATGCTGATTGTCACCCCGCGCGACGCTGGCCCGCGGGGTGCCACTTGGGGAGGGTTACAGGGATGGCAGCCCTCTCCCAGCCGGCAACGCCAGCCGAGCTCGGCGCGTAAGTTCTCTACCCGCCACCTTCCCGGCGGGCCATCCCCTTCTCGAGAACCGATGAACCGAGACATCCCTGGACGGTCGGCGCACTGGCGTTGGCGCAGGCTGCTCGCGGCCGTTGCGCTGGTACCTCTTGCCCTGGCGGCCGGCGTAGTGCCGGCGGAGGCACAGGGTGGCGACTGGCGTGCAGAGCAGGCACGCTACCGTAACCACGCCCGCCTCACGAGGGCCATTGACAGCCTTCGTCGCGCACATCCACAGCTCATTCAGGTGAGCGAGATCGCCACCTCACCCGGTGGACGAGCAGTGCACGCCGTTCGTATTGGCACCGGCGATGACGTTGACTCCCGCCCTGCCCTGCTCCTCCTGGCAAACGCCTACGGACCGCACCTCGTTGGAAGCGAGATCGCTGTCGCAGCCATTGCCGACCTCACCGGCGGCGCCACTAGCGACACGGCCGTAGCCTCGCTCCTGCGCAGGGCAACGATCTATGTGATCCCGCGACTCAATCCTGATGCGGCCGAGGCCTTCTTTGCGAGCCCGCTCGTTGAGCGAATTCGTAACGCCGAACCGTTCGATGACGACAGCGATGGTCGCACGGACGAGGATGATCTCGTGGACCTGAACGGTGATGGCGTCGTCACGGCGATGCGCGTTCAGGATCCGGCGGGCGACTGGATGTCCGATCCGGACGAGCCACTCGTCATGCGCCGCGCTGATCGCTCCAAGGGCGAGAGCGGTGGATGGAAACTCATGGTCGAGTCACGGGACATGGACGATGACGGTGCCATGGGCGAAGACCCGGCTGGCGGAACCGACATCTCCCGCAACTTCTCCAACGCCTATCGCTTCTTCGCGCCAGGCGCGGGTACGCATTCGTTCTCGAGCGTCGAAGCACGTGCGGTTGCCGAGTTCTACGTTACCCACCCGAACATCGCGGTGGTTTACGTACTCGGCCAGCACGACAACCTGATGACGCCGTGGGAATTCAGGCGACAGGCGGGCATTGGCGGCAATCCCCAGGGGACATCTGCAGGCGGTCCGTTCTCGAGTATCCTTGCGCAGGACGCACCGTACTATGCCGAGATGTCCAGGAGATACAAGAGTTCCACCGGAGCCACGGGCAGCCCGTCGTCAGGCGCACTGGAAGGCGACCCGGCATCTCATGCCTACTTCGACATGGGGCGCCTGGCATTCGCCTCACGCGGCTGGTGGCCGGTAGTCGCGCGGGATAGTGCAGCGCGCGGTGCTGGTGCTGGCGCCGGTGGAAGCAGCGCCGCCAATGACCAGAAGAACACCATCAAGTGGCTGCGCGCGAATCGCCCCTCGATGGTAACCGAGTGGACGCCGGTAACGCATCCGGATTTCCCGGGCCAGGTTGTGGAAGTGGGCGGAGTTCACCCGTTCGCCGCCTGGAACCCGCCTGCGGCGGCGCTGGATTCCGTTACGCGGGCACAATCGCTTTTCGTGCGCGAGCTGGCCAGCCTGCTGCCACGCCTCACGCTGCGCAACGTACGAGTTGAGCATGTTGGTGATCGCGTTTATCGCGTTACGGCCCAGCTCGGAAATGACGGCTACTTCCCCACGCAGTCGGCCATCGGCGCTCGCGCACAGTGGCCACGCCGCGTCAGGGTGGACCTGGAGCTTCAGGGTCAGTCGATTGCCAGCGGCAGGAAGGTACAGATGATAAGCCCGATTGCCGGAAGCGGTGCCACTACAGAAGTGAGCTGGCTCGTTGTCGGTGCCGCCGGCTCGAGCGTAACAGTGAAGGCGGAAAGCCCGGTTGCGGGTTCCGTCTCCCGGACCATCACCCTGCAGGCGAGGTGAGCCGCGCATGACGACGCAATATTTCATTCGCCGCAAGCGCGCCCGGGGCATTGCCATTGCCGCTGCCGGGGCGCTGCTGCTGGCATTTACACCTGGCGACGCTGCGGCCCAGGAAGGGCAGATTGCCGGTGCCCTTGCAGGCGCCGGATCGCCGTCGAATCCCAAAGTGCCCGTGCACTGGGATCGCTATTACGACCATGAGTCACTCGGCGAAATCGGACGCAGGCTGGCGGCTGCCTGGCCGCAGCGCTGCCGGCTCAGCTCGATCGGCAAGAGCCATGAAGGACGCGACCTCTGGCTGATCACCGTCACCAACTTCGAGGTCGGTGACGAGATGAAAAAGCCCGCGATGTACGTGGACGGAAACATCCATTCCAACGAGGTGCAGGGTGCCGAGATGGCCCTGTACACCGCGTGGTGGCTCTGTGAGATGGCCGATCAGATTCCGTCCGTTGATTCGCTGCTTAACGAGCGCGTGCTATATGTGGTGCCCACCATCAACCCTGATGGTCGCGAGCACTACCTGAAGGAGCCCAACACCGCCAGCTCGCCCCGTACCGGAAAGGTGCCGCGCGACAACGATGGTGACGGACTTCTTGACGAAGACGGGTTGGATGACCTGGATGGCAACGGACACATCACCCAGATGCGTCGCCGGAACCCTAACGGGCGCTTTCGCACCTCACCCGTGGATCCGCGCTTCATGATTCGGGTAGCCGATGACGAAGAGGGTGAGTGGGAGCTTCTGGGCCAGGAAGGAATTGACAACGACGGTGATGGATCGGTTAACGAAGACGCCGTTGGTGGTTATGACCCGAACCGCAACTGGCCGTGGCGCTGGGCACCGCAATACGTGCAGCGCGGTGCGGAAGCCTACCCGGGCTCGCTGCCGGAGACACGTGCGGTGATGGACTTCGTTATCGCACATCCGAACATTGCCGGAGCGCAGAGCTTCCACAACAACGGCGGAATGATCCTTCGCGGCCCCGGCGTTCCGCAGGATGAGTACCGCCCCGGTGATGTTCGCGTGTTCGACCAGCTTGGTCGTATCGGTGAGGAGATCCTGCCGGGCTATCGCTACATGGTGGTGTGGAAGGATCTGTACACCGTATGGGGTGGTGAGCTGGACTGGTTCTACGGAGCACGCGGCGTGCTCACGTTTAGCAACGAGCTTTGGACTGACTTCAAGTACTTCGAGCGACCCGCCGAACGCAGTCAGTACGACTCGCCGCAGTATCGCTTCGACAGGCTGCTGCTCATGGGCGACGCCTTCGTTCCGTGGACGCCTTACGATCATCCGCAGTACGGACCGATCGAGATTGGCGGCTTCAAGAAGAGTTACGGCCGTGCGGAACCCGGCTTCCTGCTTCAGGCGGAAGCACACCGGAACATGGCGTTCGTGGTGTACCAGACGCAGCAGCTTCCACTCGTAAAGGTGGATTCCATCGCCACCCGTTCAGTCGGCGGCGGCCTTACCGAAGTGACCGCGATAGTTGCAAACAAGCGCATCGTACCGACGCACATGCAGCAGGACGTGGAGAACAACATCTCGCGCCCGAACTGGCTTTCGGTAAGCGGCGGCGATGTAGTGGCCGGGTTCATCGTGAACAACCCGCTGCAGAACCTCGCTACGGAGCAGAAGCATCAGCCTGCTCGAATCAACGTGGCAAACATTCCCGGCATGAGCACGGTGACCGTTCGCTGGCTCGTACGCGGAAACGGCCCATTCACCGTGACGGTGGATTCACCGAAAGGAGGAGTGCACAGCCGCCGCTCGCAGTAGTACTGAATACGGGGTCCGGGGTCCGGAGTACGGAGAACGGGCTACGGACTACTGAATACTGTATACCAAGTACCAGAACGCCCCCGCCAGCAATCGACGGGGGCGTTTTGCCATTACTGCCTACTGACCTCTAAGTACTCCGTACTGCCTCACTGATACTGAATGTAGAAAGGCGCCGGCACCAGCTGCACGAGCTCCCCCGCCGTCAGCACCTTCGTTCCTGTCCGCGTGTCATTCCCGTAGAAGATCTTGAACCCCGTGAACTCCACCGGCTCCCGCAGCACGAACTCACGGTAGGAATCGTACTTGAGCCACGGCGGACCCCATCCGTCCATGTGCATCACAACCTGAACACGCGGGTTCAGCTGTATGTCGCTCGAGTTCGTAACCATCGACTGCGTGAATCGATGCACCACGAGAATCTTGGGCGGCAGGTTGTAACGTTCGGCAATGTCCGCCAGAAACCGTGACGTATGGTTGATATCGGCAGCGTCGAACGTTCCGATTCGCGTTCCCGGGCGTGCGCCGGTTTTCATCGAGAACTCCGGGTCGATGCCCAGGTGAACGTCCGGCCTGGACAGGAACTTCTCCAGGCGGGGCAGCTCGTCAGTTATCGACGCCAGGCCCACCTGTATGTCGAGGAACAGAAGGGCGTCTGCACGCTGCGCCCATTCGTAGACACGCTCAACGAGCGTGTCTGCCATTCGGGCGCGATACTTTCCATCGCGTCCGGCGTCGGCCTGTGCAACCACGGCAACCAGGTGCAGAGCAGGCTTGACGGGTGTGTCGGGATCTGCCTCACGCCAGGCCTGCACTTCCCTGTCCAGGCGCTCCAGCATCTCGTCTACGGGAAACTCGCCCAGTGCACCCATCCTGCGTGAGAGCGGATTACCGTAGTAGGCAACGATACGCTGGTGCGGCAGTACGGCGCCCGGCTGAGACGCGGACGGTGACACGGGCCACGACTCGATATTGAGGCCAGTCCGAACCGCCCGTGCCAGGCCAAGACTGTCGCGTTTGCTGCGGCCCTCGGGAACGATTACGTCGGGACTCGGTGTAGCAGAAGCGGGGCCCGACGGTGTGGCTGGCGGTGTGGCGCGCGCGGTTGTATCAGCCGGCCGCTGCGCGGACGCCGAAGCGGTCGCGCCTGACGCGGAGGTACGGGAGACGTTCGCGGAATCGCTCGAAGCCGGCGCCCCCGAGTTGGCCGAGCCATTGGCGTCTGCGAAGGCGGCAGTATCGGCGGCACCTTCGGCGCGTC
>DATGOL010000205.1:0-17744 GCA_035306065.1 Gemmatimonadales bacterium
TCGCATCCTGCTCCCGTTCGTCGTTGCACTGCTTGCAGCCACGATTCCGTTTGCAGCAGCCGAAGGACAGCTGGCGCCTCACGATGACTGGCGCACCCTGAACACACGGAACTACGACATACACTTCACGCCCGAACTGGAAAGCCTGGCGCGACGGGCCGCAGTCGTGGCGGAGACGGCCTGGGTGCGTCTTGCTCTCGAACTGAAGGAGCCGCGGGGCCGTGTTCAGCTGGTGGTGACGGACAACGTTGACTTTTCCAACGGTCTCGCCACGCCGTTCCCGACGAACAGGATCATCGTCTACGCGCGGCCACCGGTAGACGTAGCCTCATTGCGGTTTTACGAAGACTGGCTCGGCCTCGTGGTTACCCACGAGCTGACGCACATCTTTCACCTGGATCGTGCAGACGGGCTTTGGAGGGCAGGGCAGTTCGTGTTCGGACGCAATCCTGCGCTCATGCCGAATCTTTACCTGCCGGCGTGGGTGAAGGAGGGGTTGGCAGTCTACTACGAAACGCGCCTCACGAGCGCTGGCAGGCTTGCAGGGTCGCAGTTTCACATGTACGCCAGGGCGGCGGCAGCCGAGAACGTGCTGCCTTCACCAGGTGACCTCAGCACGGCCAACCCATCGTTCCTGGGAGGCGAGATTGCGTACGCATACGGTGCGCTCGCATTCGACCATCTCGCACGCAACCACGGGGCGGGGAACATCAGCAGGTTCGTTGATGAAACCAGCCGGCACCTCATCCCGTTTCGTATCAACTCCGCCGTGAACCACGCGTTCGGCGTGTCGCTGGACGAAGCCTGGAACGATTGGGCGGACTCACTCCGCCGAAACGTTCGTGTGGCGGGAGACCCGCTCCCGGGCTGGTCGCGACTTACCGAGCGTGGCTGGTACGCTGCGTTCCCGCGCTGGATGGATTCGTCCACTATCGCCTACGCGGGCAACACCGGCACGGAGATGGCCGGCGTTTACTCGGCAGACAAGGCCGGCAATGTTCGGAGGCTGGGACGTCGCAATGCCCTGGAGCCTAACGTGGCACTGCCTGACGGCGCGATGCTGTATGCACAGCCGGAGTACGTTGATCCCTTCACGATCAGGTCGGACCTGTGGGTGGAACGGAACGGCAGGGAGCGGCGCATAACGCGAGGAGCCCGCCTGTCCCGGCCGGATGTGCGCCACGACGGCCGCATCGTAGCCGTGCAGGCGGGGCCCGGTGTTGCCGGCCTTGTACTGGTGTCACCGGATGGCACGAGTATCACTCCGATCACTTCTGTGATGCCTGACACGCAGTGGACGGAGCCGCGCTGGTCGCCCGATGGCGCTCGCATTGCCGCGGTCAGGTGGACGCTCGGAGGGCTCACGTCCATCGTCGTGATGGACACCACCGGCGTAATTCAGCACGTGCTCGCCAGCGACCGTTCAGTGAACGCGATGCCTGCGTGGACCCCCGACGGCCGCAGCATCGTGTTCGCAAGCGACCGGCAAGGTACGATGCAGCTCTGGAGCGTGGACGTGCCGGGCGCAGGGCGCAACGTAGAGCCCCGTCGCCTGTCGAGCGCCAGCAACGGCATCAGCTCCCCCGAACCTTCGCCCGATGGCCAGCTGCTTGCCGCGGTACGGTTTCGCGCCGACGGATGGCACCTGGGCATTGGAGGTTTGTCGGCGGCAGGCGCCGCAGATGTCGAAGGCGCCTCACGACCACGGCCGGTACTCGCGCGCGCGAGCGCCAGGTTGGCGCCGGTCTCCGCGTCCGACGCCGACTCGGCTGCCGCACGACCGTACAGCCCCTGGGGCCAGTTGCTCCCGCGCTACTGGACGCCGATCGTGGGACAGGGGCCCGGCGGCGGGCTGAGCATCGGAGCACTCAGCAGTGGCTCAGACGTGGTTGGCAGGCATTCCTGGACCGCAAACGCCTCTGTGGAGCCGTCCACGTCGCTGGTAGAGGGTGCTGCCGCCTGGCGCTACTCCGGGCTTGGTCAGCCCTTCCTGGACCTCGGCGCATCTCAACACTGGTCTCGAGACCGCATCGTGCAGAACGGGCAGTTCATAGGTGATCTCGATGAGCGGGTAAGGTACGGCGCGCTTGGCTTCACGTTCATCCGTCCCCGTGCTCGCACGTACGCGTCGGTCATTCTCGCCGCCGATCTGGAGTCGCGCCTGTTCGAGCCGAGCACCATGGAGTTGGCCGACCTGCTCCTGCCGGCGGTAAGGGGTGAGCGTACCACGCCGGGGCTGGGCCTCTCCGCATCCTGGACCAACGTGCAGTATCCCACGCTCGCCATCTCGCCGGAGGATGGGCTTTCAGCGGGGCTGGCGCTTCGCAACCGCTGGCTGCCGAACGCCATCGGTGGTGGTACGACGCGCAGTGCCGTGGCCACGCTCGCTGCCTTCAAGTCCGTTCCTCTTGGCGGACAGTCTCACCACGTTGTGGCCGTTCGCGGAGCGGCAGGGTGGCAGGATGCCAGAACCACCTCACCATTCGAGATCGGCGGTGTGAGCGGCGGGTCGATAGAGCTGTTTCCGGGGCTTGCCCTGGGTGGCTCGCGCAGAACTTTTTTCGTGCGCGGATGGGAGCCCGCATCACTCGAGGGCACTCGTGCGGCAGCCGGGTCGGTCGAGTGGCGTGCGCCGCTGGCGATCATTGGCCGCGGCGTGAGTCATCTGCCTGCGTTCCTGCAACGTGTGAGCCTTTCGGCGTTCGCGGATGCGGCCACCACCTGGTGTGATGCCGGAGACCTGACGATGGCGGCATGCAGGTTCAGCCTGGCGGAGCGCGAGTGGCTGGTGGGTGCCGGCGGGGAGCTGGTGGTGGACATAGCCCCGGTGTACGACGTTCTGTACCGCGTCAGGCTCGGCATGGCCGCCCCCGTTGCGGGAACGATACCTGGCGCGCGGGCGCCCGGGGTGTACATGGTGCTCGGCTCGAGCTTCTGACCCGATGGAATGACAGAACGGGCATGGCGAGAACTTTCGCCATGCCCGTTCATGAGCTGCGGTTTCCCGGCGTTACTTGCGCGGACGCACCGAGATGGTGATCGACGACGGGTATTGCCGTGAATGGTGCACCGCGTTGTGCGCCACCACCGGATCCTTCTCGTCGTAGTTGTTCCCGCCCGTGTTCAGGTTCCGGTCGAAGCGCGGGAAGTTGCTGCTGGACACCTCGATGCGAAGACTGTGTCCGGGTGCGAAGTAGTTGCTCGTGTTCATCGGCTGCAGCGTTACCTTCGCAACCTTGCCTTTCTCCATCCAGACCAGCGGCTTGTCGTAGCCGTTCCGGTAGCGCATGCGCTGGATGGTTTCGTCCAGGTTGTAGGCGGTGCCGTCAGGCGCAACGTCTATGAGCTTCACGGTGAAGTCCGTGTCCTTCGCGTCCGACTCCACGTAGAGCGTCACCGAAATCTGCCCGCTGAGTTCCAGCCCATCCTTGAATGGCTCAGTGGTATAGACCAGGATGTCCGGCCTCTCCTCCATCTTTCGCTGGTCGAACGCACCAGCCTGCACGGCGTTTCCGGTGCAGCAGACGTTGCCGCCATACGATGTGACCGGCTTCAACGGATCGTAGGTGAAGGTGTCGCGTGCAGCCCTGCGAGGCGCCGAGGACACGAGCCTGCCGTCGCCGTTGAGGGTATTGGCACTGCCGCCGCTCGTCAGGTAGTACGTAACGGGCTTCGAATCTTCAGGCGGCCACGACTCTGCCGTCTGCCATTCGTTGCTTCCCATGGTGTAGTAGCGCACGCGCGGAAGCGTATCCAGAAGGCCGTTCTGCTCGCCCTTCAGCAGGTAGTCGAACCAGCCGTAGGTCATTGCGTCGTAATCCATCCGAGGGTCGCCAACGGACCGCTCGCCGACGATTGTGTTCTCGGTGGCGCGAGTGTAGGCGCAGTGCGCAACCGGTGCGATTACCGCATACTGCTTGTCGGCAATCTCGGGAGACGCCTTTTTCCGCGCGATGTTGAAGAGTTCCAGGTTGGGGCCCACCGACACGTCGTACCAGGACATGAACCAGTACGCAGGTGTATCGAACGGCATGTCATCGTGATACAGGCCGCCCCTGTACCAGGCGGGGTCGTTAGGAGTGCGCTGGATCATGCGTCCGCCTGTTGCAACGGGCATCGAGTCTGCAAAAATTCCGCGCGGACCGCCAACCTCCTTCAGTATGTCCTGCACCGGCAGGTGCCATAGAGCCTTGTTCCAGTCCACTGGCGGCATCTGCGGCGCAAGATCGAACATGCGTGAGGCAGCGATCAGGTCTTCCTGCGAGGTGCCAACGGGGAACATCGGACGCACCTGGTTCTGCTGGCCGTTGATCCACGTAATGAAGAGCATCTGAACGGCACCGCCGCGGTACCAGTTGCCCTGCTCGTAGTACGGGCCCACGCGCCCCACGCCCGCTCCATAGCCCTGCGGCACCATGGCCGCATAGCCCTTCGGCTTCAGCGCTGCGGCTCCCATCTGCCACTCGGCAGTGGAGGAGCATCCAATGGTGCCGAGCTTTCCGTTGGACCAGGACTGCGAGTTGATCCACTCGATTGCGTCAACGCCGTCGGTACGCGGTGGGCCGAGTATGTCGTAGTTGCCCTCGGAGAAGAAGTGACCGCGCTCGTTCTGCTGGATGTAGGCGTAGCCGCGCTTGATGGCGGTGAGTGCAGCGCTCATGTCACGCGGCGCACCGTTCCTGACATCCCAGTAATTGAAGTTGTACGGCGTTTTGACGAAGATCGTGGGCACCGGTCCGTTGGCGTTCTTCGGCCGGTAGATGTCGGTGGCAAGGCGTACCCCGTCGCGCATGGGCAGCATCACCTTCCGGTCCACTATCGCTATCTCCTGGAGTTCGCGTTCCAGTTTCCAGCGCGCTTCCCTGAGCGAATCATTCGCTGCCGCCGGGCCCTGGGCGACCAGGGGCGTGATCGGGCTCGCTGGCGTAATTGCGAGCATCGTTGCCGCGGTAATGCAAACCGTGGCGGCGCGAACGGTCCCGTGAATCTTTCGTCGCATTCGTGGCTGCTCCTATGTTGCGTTCCTGCGCAGTGAGATACGGGAAGGACGGGAGCAGCGAAGCGGTTAGTCACGCTTCGCTGCTCCCGAAAACCCGCACAGCCGTCGAACGTGACGGCGCACTGAATACGTTGTGCGGCGCAGGATCGCTGACGCTGACGACGTCGTTATGCGTGCGTCGTTAGCGCACTGTGCTTCCTGTTACAGGCGGACTCCCAGGGCGGAGCGATGCACTACCAGGCTCGGAACTTCCGAGTCCCCCGGATCGCGCATGGCCTGCATGAGAGCGCGCTCCTCCTCCAGAACTGCTACGAGAGGCTCCGGTGGCGCCGGAAGGTAGCCATGGGAGGTAAGGAAGCGCCGTGCACGGTGAACGCACTCCATCGCCACCACCACGGTAATGAAGCCGAGTGTCGGCGATGCGAACACCGCGACCCATCTCCATCCCGGAGACGGAGCCAGAAGGATGGGTATAGCTCCCGCTGCGCACGCTGCAATCAGCGTGAGCAATGTGCCCAGTGGCAGAAGCCACCGCTTGCTGCGCAGCCACATCAATGTCGCCCGGATTCTCGAACGCATAGCGTCCTCGCAGGATCGGGACTCCTTTTCGGAGTCACACCAGATGGGTAACGCACCGGCAGGAAAGTCTGAACAGGCATGCCTGTTCCATCTGCCGATAGTGATGCCAGACACATAAGATGTCAATAGCAAAGTGCATCGATCACCGGTTGTCGCCGATCCTTTCGTGCCGGCAGCCTTCAACACGCTACCTCGGCAAGGGGCAAAGGGGATGACCAGTTTCGTGCACCCTGCAGCGTTTGTGTGCGGGCGCGTTCGCCTGGGAAGCCGCGCATCGGTATGGGCGTACGCCGTTCTTCGGGGCGACTCGGACGAGATTCACATTGGGGATGAATCCAACGTGCAGGACAGCGCGGTGGTTCACTGCGATCCCGGGTTGCCCGCGATAATCGGAGCGCGGGTCGGGATCGGGCATCGCGCAGTCGTGCACGGGTGCGTGGTGGAAGACGACAGCCTGATCGGGATTGGTGCGATCGTGCTGAACGGCGCACGCGTTGGTGCGGGGTCCGTTATCGGTGCTGGTGCGGTGATTCCCGAGGGGATGGTGATCCCGCCGGGGTCTGTGGTACTCGGCGTTCCCGGCAGGGTGGTGCGGGCGGTGGACGACGAACTGCGCAGGCGTCAGCGGCGTACGATAGAGGCGTATCTGGAGCTCCAGCTCAGGCATCGGGCCGGAGAGTTCCCGGCGTACCCGGCGGGGCGTGAGCGAAGTACTGGCGGAGTGTGGGTTTAGGAGCTGTCGGGCGGGATGTGTTTGCAGGCAAGTGGGGAGCGTGACCGGTTGTCGGTTGTTACGTTGGGAGACCCCTGGACTGAGTGGGAACGTGGGTCCAGGGAGATACCGCCGAGCTCGTAACTTTATGTGTCCAGCGGAGATAGCTGGCTTCGTATTTGCTGGTCTTCCGGCGTGATGAGAGGCTTTGCTGGTGTGTGACGGTATGTTGATTCAGCTTCTCCACATTGTGCGTGGATAACCCACCGGAAAGCGGCTTCGTGATGTTGAGAAGGTAAGTGCAGCAGTTGCAAGCAGATAACTTTGGACTGGCGTGGAATCACGAGTGGGGCTAACCTTTCCGCCCCGGCACGAACCGTCCCGCATACGGCAGCCGCTCCCTCCGAAGCCTTGGATTTTCGGTCCAGGCAACCCCTCTAAGACCCTCCAGGGAGAGTCGTCTTCATGACCCAGAACAACGCATCTCAGCTTCCTCCGGCACAGCTCTCTGCGAATGCACGCACCGTTCTCGAGAAGCGATATCTCGTGAAGGATGCGAGTGGAAAGCCGCTGGAGAGTCCTGAGGAGATGTTTTGGCGAGTGGCGATCAACGTGGCGGAGGCCGATCGTCGTTATGGTGCAGGCGAAGAGCAGGTAAAGGCCACGGCGCGGGAGTTTTACGCGTTGATGACGGAGCGTCGCTTCGAGCCGAATTCGCCCACGCTCATGAATGCCGGACGTCCGCTCGGGCAGCTTTCCGCGTGTTTCGTTCTGCCGGTTGGTGATGCGCTGAGCAACGGCCACGACGGCATCTATGACACGCTGCGCTCCATGGCACTGATCCACCAGTCGGGTGGTGGAACCGGGTTCTCGTTCAGCAGGCTGCGCTCCAAGGGGTCTATGGTGCGCTCCACCACGGGCGTCGCGAGCGGGCCTGTGTCGTTCATGAAGCTGTACGATGCCAGCACCGACGCGGTGAAGCAGGGAGGAACGCGTCGCGGTGCGAACATGGGAATCCTGCGGGTGGATCATCCGGACATCATGGAGTTCATCACCTGCAAGGAAGACCTTACGCAGATCACGAACTTCAACATTTCGGTTGCGGTTACCCGGGCGTTCATGGAGGCGTTGAAGAACGGCAGCAGCTACAACCTGATCGAGCCGTCCACGGGCGAGGTTGTGGGTACGCAGGACGCCGCGACCATATGGAACAAGATGATTGACGGTGCCTGGCGTACCGGTGAGCCTGGCGTGTTCTTCATTGACGAAGCGAATCGCTACAACCCGGTGCCGCATCTCGGTGACTACGAGGCGACGAACCCGTGCGGCGAACAGCCGCTGCTGCCTTACGACGTCTGCAATCTGGGCTCGATCAATGTCGGTTACTACGTTGAGAACGGGCAGATCGACTGGGATGCATTCCGCCGTGACATCCACCTGTCGGTGCGTTTCCTCGACAATGTCATTGACGTAAACCGGTTCCCGCTTCCGGAGATCGAAGCGCTGTCGAGACGTATTCGTCGCATTGGCCTCGGTGTCATGGGCTTCGCGGACCTCCTCGTAAGGCTCGGCATTCCGTACGACTCGCCCGAGGGTGTGGAGATGGGTCGCCGGATCATGGCCTTTGTGGACACGGCGTCCCGCTCGGCGAGCGAGCAGCTCGCGAATGAGCGCGGTGCATTTCCGGAATGGGCACGTTCCATCTGGGGGCCGGACGAGACCTGTGCACGCGACGAGAACGGCGAGCGCATTCGCCCCATGCAGCTCCTGCGCAACTGTAACGTGACAACGGTGGCGCCCACCGGCACCATCTCGATCATTGCAGGTTGCTCGTCAGGGCTCGAGCCGCTCTTTGCCGTTGCCTTCATGCGCAACCAGGCCGGAGTGATGATGCCAGACGTGAACGAAGACTTCGTTGCCATTGCCAGGAACGAGGGCTGGTACTCCGAGGAGCTCATGGAGCGGATTGCCCGTGAGGGCACCGTTGCGTTCCCGGAAGTGCCGGAGAACTGGCAGCGCGTGTTCGTCACCGCCAACGCGATCTCGCCGGAATACCACATTCGCATGCAGGCTGCCTTCCAGCAGCACTGCGACTCCGCCATCTCGAAGACCACGAACTTCGCGCACACCGCCACACGCGAAGACGTGCAGAAGATCTACGAACTGGCGTACTCCCTGAACTGCAAGGGCGTCACGGTGTACCGCGACGGCTCGCGCGATGGCCAGGTTCTCTCCACGGGCGCTACGGAAAAGGCAAAGGCCGAGCGTGGACAGGCTGCGGCGTTGCCCGACGCAACGCTCAAGCGCGAGGTAGGCGAACTGCAGGGCACCATCGCCGAGCTTACCGCTGAGCTCGAGCGTACCCGCAAGTCGCTGTACGAGAGCGAGGCCGAGGCTCTGCAGCGTCGTGCAAAGCGCTCGCGTCCTGAAATGCTGCGCGGTACCACCATCCGCAAGGAAACTCCGCTCGGCACGATGTTCGTGAACATCACCGAAGACGAGATCGGCCAGCCGTTCGAAGTATTCATAAGCCTGGGCAAGGCTGGCGGGTCCGTGATGGCAGACGCTGAAGCAATGGGACGCCTCATCTCGCTCGCGCTTCGTTCCGGAATTCCGCTCACAGCACTGCACCGTCAGCTGCGCGGAATCTCTTCCGATCGCGCGGTCGGGCTTGGCCCGAACAAGGTGCTTTCAGTGCCCGATGCCGTGGGTATCGCAATCGAGGAGTGGCTGCGTGCTCGTCAGGGTGTGCAGCAGGAACTTCTGACTGAAGCTGCGCGTCCGAACCTCACGAGTTACACCCCGGTGTCTACTCCGCCCGTGCCCGCACCGGTGCCGGTGAGCGGTGCCAACGGAAGCGCAACCGAGCAGGAGCCGAGTTTCGATGGGTTCTTCAATCCGCAGTCGTTCATCGGTACTTGCCCTGACTGCAGCTCCCAGTTGGAGTATGCAGAGGGTTGTGTGAAGTGCCACGTGTGCGGGTTTTCCGAGTGTGGTTGATCGGGCGGGATTGAGCAGACGGGTTCTTATGTGACTGGTTAACGCGCGCCACGATGCAAGCATCGGGGCGCGCGTTTTGTAGTGGCAGTGTCACCTCGCTCGTACCGCATTTGCACGGCGCACTTCTTACCGGAGTGGATCGGTCATGAAGACACAGTACTACACGGCTTCCAGCCTGGATGGATTCATCGCGACCGACGATGATTCGCTGGAATGGCTGTTCCCGCTTGGCGAGATTGGGGAAACGAGCTATGCGGGCTTTATCGCGAATGTTGGCGCACTCGCCATGGGTTCATCTACCTATGAGTGGATGCTGCGTCATGCGCTTGGAAACGACCCGGAAACGCCCGCTCAGTGGCCTTACGAGCAGCCGACCTGGGTTTTCTCCTCGCGTGAGCTTCCACGGGTGCCAGGCGCGGAGATACGGTTCGTGCGTGGCGACGTGAGGCCGGTGCATGCGGAGATGGTCGCGGCCGCCGGAGGCAGGAACGTGTGGCTCGTAGGTGGTGGAGAACTGGTTGGGCAGTTTCACGACCACGGGCTGCTCGACGAGATCTTCGTTCAGGTTGGATCGGTGACGCTTGGTTCAGGCAAGCCGCTTCTTCCGCGCGCTATCACGAACCCGTCGCTCAAGCTGCTTTCAGTCAGGCAGGTGGGCACGGGGTTCGCTGAATTGCACTACGAGGTGCCCTGACGAGTGGTGAAGGGAAGCGGGACTCGGCTGGGTAGCAGAAGGATCAGTCGCAGGCCGGATCGCGGGACCGTACGGACGAGGCCTCTGCATGTGCCTGCAGAGACCTCGATTCCGTTATCACTGGAGTGTGAGCGATACTCGGAGAGCATCACGAGAGCGAATTCGTGCGCTTAGTCAGGTCAGGGCGCGCCCACGCTAGACCACCGTCGTACCGCTGATCTTCCGGGCGAGCACGAACGTGACCATCGCTGAGATTGTGCTGAACAAGGTGAGGGGACCCATGATGGTGCCGGTGAGCTGCCACAGGTCTGCAACCGAGCTCCCCAGGCTGGCGAGGCCTGCGGCGACCATCGCCGCGGGCACCAGGCTCAGCATAACGCCCGCGAGCGCACCCCACATCAGAACGTGCGGAAAGGCGAGTTCGGCAAGGGTACTATGTCGCGCGCCGACTGCGAGTACGCCGCCGAAGATGATGCCGCCCGCGAAGCCGGGAATCGCCAGGGCCGGGAGGGGTGCGTCGAAGACGCGAAAGAAGGTGTCCCACCAGGGGAGGAATGGAAGCAGCAGGCTGGCCGCGCCCACGGCTATACCAGCCGCGGCCCAGCCGAGGGCCCATGTGAGCCCCATGCCTAAGGCTCCGCGGAGCTGTTTCAGGAAGTTGGTCATTGGCAGGTGTGGTGTGGGCACGGAGAGTGATGCGATGCCAGACGCTTTGTAAGAGAAAGTACTCTGCACAGCAGGGCAAGTCAACCGCCGTAACGCTTGCCACTCCCCCGACACCGTCGCATCTTGGCGCCCGAGTCTACGCACACACCACCTCAGCCAGCCGCGCACCGGCATCAATCGGTCGCGCCAGGCAACAACCTGTTCACAAGGAGCCACTTCAGAATGCAAAGCCTGATGGGAGGAGCACTCGCTCTTGATCCGCTCGGCATCAAAGCCGCCAGAATCACCGAAATGGCAAGAGCCGCCACCAGAGTCGCACTCGGGTGGTTCCTGCTGCATCAGGGCTGGGGGAAGGTGACGATGGAGATGTCCGGAGGCGCGGGCTCCTTCTACAGAGGCAATCAGTTCCAGAACAGCAATCCCGAATGGCTACCGGACCTGCTCGCGGCGCCTTACGCCTACGCCCTGCCGTGGGCCGAACTGGTCTTCGGCATCATGCTGCTGCTGGGGCTGCTTAATCGGTTGTCCGCGGGTGCCGCAACCGTAATTTTTCTCAGCATCGCTATCGCGTGGCTGAACGCTGGCAATCTTCTGCCTCGGCACATGCTCATGATCTACGTGCCATTGGGTGCGTACTTCTTTTTCGCCGGGCCCGGGCGGTACAGCCTGGACGCACTGCTGAGCCGGCGCGGCGACTAGGCTTTCCCTTCCTCAGGTGTTGCTCACGTCTCACCTCGGCGCCATGTTGGCGGGGTGCGCTCTCCCGGCGGGATCGCATTCCGCCGGGCTCGCGTTCTGTCATGGCTGTTTGTCCTTGCCCGGTATCATCAGTGCTGTCTGCAGCTCCCGGCATGACGTTCGCAGTAGCGTCGCGGCTTATCAGCATCATTTGCGAACACGAATGGTTTGACGCGGGCCACTGCTGTTCGACACTCCAACGCGCCGCATGGGCACCGGAGGGCAATGTCTCGGGTGAGAGTTGAGGCCTTCAGCGTCTCGATTGACGGCTTCGGAGCAGGGCCGAACCAGAGCATTCGGAATCCGCTTGGCATGGGTGCAGAAGGGCTGCACGAGTGGATGCTTCCAACCCGAACTTTTCAGAGCCGGGTGATGGGAAAGCCGAGTGGTACCACTGGGATTGACGACGATTTTGCAGCGCGCAGCTTCGACAATGTCGGCGCGTGGATCATGGGACGAAACATGTTCGGACCTATACGCGGCGAGTGGCCCGACGCGAGTTGGCGCGGCTGGTGGGGAGAGAACCCGCCGTACCATTTTCCGGTGTTCGTTCTCACGCACTATGCTCGCGAGTCACTCGTGATGGAGGGAGATACAACCTTCCATTTTGTGACTGGTGGCATTCATGAGGCGCTGGAGCGTGCTCGTGAGGCGTCCGGGGAGCGGGACATTCGCATCGGAGGAGGTGCGTCAACGATTCGGCAGTACCTGGAGGCCGGTCTGATCGACGAACTGCACATCGCGATATCCCCTATGCTGCTCGGCTCCGGCGAACCTCTGTTCGGGGATGTGAACGCTCTTGCAGCTGGCTACCGATGCGAAAAGTTCGAGCATTCGGAGAAAGCGACGCACCTGCTGCTCCGCCGCTCGGATACACCTGAAACTCCGCAACCAGCGGCCTGACCGCGAATGACCTTTCGGGTTTTCGGCGACATGGATCGAACGCTTCCAGCCGCACTTGCATCCTGCCAGGTCAGCTTTCGGCAACCAGCTATTTGATCAACCACACCAGGTGAACAAATGCACGACAAAGCCCTGTTCAGGAAATTCTGGTCGGACGAATCGAAGAGTACCCGCAGGGTGATCGGGCGGATCCCTGACGGATCTGACTACCGGCCGGACCCCAAGTCTCGCACCGCGAAGGAGATCGCGTGGCAGATTGTGGGTGAGGAGAAGATGATTATCGAGGCCATGGAGAAGGGAACCGCTGAGTGGGTTCCGGCGCCGATGCCCGAAACCATGGCCGAACTCCTCAAGGAATACGACAAGCAGTCTGCTGAGGTAATCCGGCGTTGGGAGGCACTACCTGACGAGCGCTGGAATGGCAGCCTCAACTTTTTTGGCAACGAAAGTCCGGCATCGCTGATGGCGTGGAATTTCCTCTTCGACATCATCCATCATCGTGGTCAGATAACCACGTACCTGCGCCCGATGGGGTCCACAGTACCGCAAGTGTACGGACCTACTGCAGACGAGCCCTGATCATGCGGCAGTCCTCGCTGGAAGCAGGACGTGGAGCCTGGTTCAGAGCTGGTGCAGCCAGGTTCTGAATCAGGCACGATGAACGAACAAGTAGCCTGACCGGAGTAGTCAGCTTGATAGAACGAGTGATCACCACCTTGCAAGTGCTTTCCACCGCGCGCGCCGGTGACGCACTGCATGGCAGTCAGCAGCAGTCGTTTCACGACTGGCTGGTGAACGTTGGTCAGGACTACTCCGATGCCTATCGCCTGCTCGCTGACTGTCCGCAGGTGCAGCTGTCCACCCGTCAGGCACTCGCGCTCGAGAAGCTCGATGGCCTGCTCGCCGACCTGGAAGGGGCAGGCACCGGGGTTTCGGCGGATGCAGGCGAAAGCTCAGCCGCACACGCACGAGTGCTTGCCGCGGCGCGCAATGCTCTCCTCACGCTGGACCTGCGCGAGCACGCCGAAAGTACCGGCAGAATGCAGTCAGCCGAATCCCGGCTTTTCAACCACGACATCCGACCATCCTGACATGCGCTACATGCTGATCATCTACGTCGATCCTGACATGTTGAATGAACTGCCTGACGGCGAGGAGGACCGCATGATGCGCGACTGCCTCACGCATGCAGACGAGCTCAAGGCAGCTGGAACGTTGCTGGAGTCAAGGATGCTCGCCACTCCGGACACCGCAAAGGCGGTTCGCGTGCGTAACCGGAAACTGTCGTCGGTGGACGGCCCGTTCGCAGAGACCAAGGAAGTGCTCGGCGGTTTCAACATCATCGAAGCAGCGGACATGGATGAAGCGGTGCGAATTGCAAGCGAGTTCCCCTGGGCTCGCACGGGATGCGTGGAGGTAAGACCTGTCCAGGACTTTGACGTCGTGAGGCGCAGGGTTGGCCTCGGCCAAACCATGGCAGGAGGCACAGGATGAGAAGCCCGGCAAGGAACACGGTCTGCATCTGGTATGAACAGGGTGCCGAAGATGCTGCACAGTTCTACTCGGAGGTGTTCCCCGACACGTCCGTGAGCGCGGTACATCGCGCGCCGACGGACAATCCGTCCGGCAGGGAAGGGGACGCACTTACCGTGGAGTTCACAGTGATGGGCATTCCGTGCGTCGGGCTCAATGGTGGTCCTGCGTTCCGGCAGACAGAAGCGTTCTCTTTCCAGGTATCGACATCGGACCAGGCGGAGACGGATCGCTACTGGGATGCGATTGTCGGTAATGGTGGCCAGGAGAGCCAGTGCGGCTGGTGCAAGGACAGATGGGGAGTGTCCTGGCAGATCACGCCAAGGGTGCTTCTTGAAGCATTCACGTCTCCGGACAGGGATGCCGCTAAACGTGCGTTCGACGCGATGATGGAAATGAAAAAGATCGATGTAGCAGCGATCGAGGCAGCAGTGCGAGGGTGATCGTGCAGTAACGCTCGAATCGGCGTCCGGTGGCCGCGAAGCCCCGGAACCCTCGTGGCCACACGAGAAAAGGCCGGCACGAGTCTTACTCGTGCCGGCCTTTTTCGCTTCCTGATAGTCAGCTTATGTTCGGGTTATCGTTGATCTCACTACGCGGAAGCGGCCAGCAATCCACGTCATCGTTGTACACCTGTCCTGTGGTACTTCCCGGATACGCTCCGGTTGGGAACAGGTTTACGCCGTAGAATTCCTTGTAGCGCCGCAGATCTCCAAGCCTGTAGTTGGCGAGGTAGAAGTCGCGAGCACGCTGCTCTCGCAACTCCGCCATGAGAGCGTCGCCAGCCAGTGCCACGGGCGCCTGTAATCCCGCCGCACGACGCTCGTTCACAAAGTCCAGCGTGGCCGGAACCGGACCTGCTGCCTCGGCGACGATGTACCTGGCCTCGAGGCCACTTGCAAAGCGAATCCCCGAACTCGGAAGCAGGGGCGCGCCTGGAATACTGTTGTTGAACGTTGTGTACGATGCGGGCGACAGCGGCGTACCGTCACGAGCGGTCCCATCCTCTATTCGAGGCACTCGCGGGTCGTCCGCCATCGCTTCGAATGGTGTGAACAGGAGCCATCCGTTGCTCCCTCCTCCAATGCGGTTCCACACGCGGTTGTTCTCGCCGGTGGAGTTGGCGGAGTAGTACGCGTAGAACTCGAAGTCGTCCGGAACCTGTGTGGCGAAAGCACTGGCTTCGGCCTTCTGGTTCCGGTTCAGCGCCGCACGAGCGGAGCCAACCCGCGCGAGGTTGATAACGGAGTCTGCTGCTAGAACCGCGTTCGGCACTGCCGGGTCGAGACCCAGCAGATACTGCCGTGCCGCCGTTCCTATGGTGATCGCCTGGTCGAAGTGGTCCATTGCATCGGCGAACATCTCGTCCGATGACTTCGGTACTCCACGGTCAATCGGCGTGACGCACATCATTTCGCTCAGGAACACGTAGCTGTAACCGGCATATGCATGTGCCCGTGCAATGTGCAGGCTTCGACTGGCGGAATCACCGAGGATCTCCGTGAGGCGCCGGGCAACATCTTCACCCGAGTAGCGAGCACGCTGCATCGGGTTGTACATGAATGCCGTGATGTACGACATGTCCGAGTGCAGCTCGCGGCGGTCAATCTGTCCTTCCTCGATGAACGGATTGACGTTGCCGCGATTCACGATCTCATCAGTCATCTGCCCGTTCCACCACGCTACGTCGTCAAATGCAGCCTGGAGGGCAAAGACGGGTCCGTTCGCCAGCAGCGAAACGTAGGCGGGGCTGTTGAGGTCCGTTTCCTCGATGGCACCGGGATTCTCGGCGACAAGAAAATCATTGCACGCTGCCGTGCCTCCCAATGTAAGGAGGAGTCCGAGCTTCCCGGCGTACCTCAACGCCTGGAAGCCATTCATGTATCGCTTCATGGTTCGCATCGCTCGCATCAGTACGTGAGGTTGATTGATGCCGAGAGCCGCCGGAGCATCGGTGCGGCGTAGGCGTCAATGCGGACGAAATTGCGACCGCCGTATGAGTTGACTTCAGGGTCGGTGCCTTCGTAGTCGCTCCATAGTGCCAGGTTGCGCCCGGAGAGAACGATGCTAGCCGACTGTGCGCCGAAGCGGCTGACGAAGCGCTCCGGTACGTCCATCGTGAGGGAGAGTTCGCGGAGCTTGATGAAGTCACCCTTCTGGATCCACTCGGGCGAAACTCCTGCGGCGCGGTACACCGCAAACTCACGATTACGGATCTGTTCCGCCTGCGTGGTCGGGAAACGGGCCGCCGGATCATTGGTCCGCCAGCAGTTGTCATTGGCAGCCTGGCAGCGGCTGCGCTCCTGCTGGTTGAACACGTAAAAGCCGCCCTTGTAGTCGAACAATCCGTACAGGCGGAAGTAGCGGAAGAACGTCAACGTGTTCGAGAACCCGATTTCACGAGTGGGCGTGGACGGCCCGATGTACTTCCTCGCTGCGTCGCCGGCCGGGAAGATCGCTGCTCCTGCGGCCGTCAGTTGCGGCTCACCCTCGTTGAACGGGCAGGGCTCGGCGTTCGGCGCGAGGTCATCCACGCCGCAGCGCAGCGGCGGCGTTACCCAGAAGCCGCCAAGCGGGTATCCCGGGCGATGCTGCTGAACCGAGCCATACGCCTGGCCACCCGGAGTTTCCAGTATCTTGTCCGGAATCCCGAAAGTCACGAGCTCGTTCTTGTTCGTGGAAAGATTCAGCCGTGAATCCCAGGAGAAGCTCGGAGTATTGACAGGGGTTCCGTACAGCGAGAGTTCAATACCCGAGTTCTTCACCTCACCCAGGTTCGTCAGGCGCGAGCTGATAAACCCGGTGGAAGGGGCCACCGATACTGCCTGAAGCATGTCGGTGGTCGTCTTGTTGTAGTACGTGAAGTCTGCACCGATGCGATCGTCGAAAGCGGCGGCCTCGAATCCGAGCTCGATCTCTTCACCCTTTTCGGGCTTGAGGTCCGGATTGCCGAACGCCGAGGTTCTTGCGGCAGACCCCGTGGTCTCTCCGAGAGTTACGCGGTCAACCGTGTAAGTCTGCACTGCGGAGTAGGCACCGGGCGCCCGGCCGGCCTGCCCCCACGCTCCGCGCAGCTTGAGGCTGTTGATGCGGGCGGAAGTCAGGAAGTCGGTCACAGCCGGCTCGTCCGATACGATGTACGACGCCGAGAACTTCGGATATACGATGAGGTCGAAGTTCGTGCCGAACGAAGAATGGTCGTCCGCGCGGACGGCACCCGTCAGGTACAGCCTGTCCCAGATGCCGAACTGCTGCTGCACGTAGTAGCCCACCGAGTTGTTCTCGCTGTAGCTCTCGTTGCCCGTGCTTCGCTGAGCGAGGTTCACCAGTGTAACGGTAGGCGCGCCGAGACCGATTCCGGTGGCACCCAGCAGTTCCCGCTTGTCTGAGGTCACCTGCGAGCCGAACGAGGTGATGGACTCGATTGACTGCGAGGGATTCCAGACCAGGTCACCATTGTAGTTCATGGTGATGAGCCGGGCGGTGGGCGTGCGGCGCAGGTTCGCACCGGCTGCGGCGTCAGGGTCCTGCGCCGAGGAAATCTCGTTCGGGAGGAACAGTACCTGCGCCTGCGTGGTGGTGTTGTCCACGCCGATCGTGGCACGGTTCCGCCACCAGCTGAACGGGCTGTAATTCACGGTTCCGCCAATCGTGAGGCGGCTGGTCTCCGTGAAGTTGCGGTACACGTTTGCCGTGGTTGGCGAGATCGTGGCCCATCCAATGTTTTCCTCGCCCAGCGGCGTTATGCGGCCGGGGCGCCCGCGCGTCGCACTAAGCAGAAGTCCATTGGCCGACTCGTCTTGAATCGGCAGACGAATCCGCCCGTCCTGCCAGTTCACGTTCACCGCGAAGTCCGCCTTGTCGTTCGCCTGGAAGAAGAAGTTGGTCCGGACGGACGTGCGGTTCACGTCGTTGTTGAA
>DATGOL010000206.1:0-14127 GCA_035306065.1 Gemmatimonadales bacterium
ACGATCGGGCTGGTGCTGGTGTCCGTGATGCTGGCATGGCGTGTACGCAACCGCTTCGGGCGAGAGATCGTGCGCCTTCATATCGAAGACGTGCCTTCACGTTCTGCCGCCTGACGTGCCACGGGGCTGTCGTCGCGCGCAGCTTTGGCGGCGCCCTGCCATGCGATAGTCAACGGATTCCACCAGCACTGCCTGGCGCGCCTGAGCGCGCCAGGCCCAGTTCCTCCAGCGCTGCCGATTCCGCCGCGGCGATCCTCACATCGAGCCTCAGCAGGTGCGCACGCGTTTCGGTAGAGCTGCCGCCGGACTCCACTTCCGAAACCGTAGCGATAGCATCGCGATACCAGCGTGCCCAGGTGCTGATGATATCGCGCTGCAGCGCTGCTTCCTCACCATTCGCAATGGCAGTCGTGCCCAGCGCGAGCTCCACGGCGATTCGATCCTCCGCTGCGTCCGCCAGCTCCGTTGCGATCTCCCGTGCAGTTTCACCGTCACCGTTCGCAAGGGCAATGGCACTCGTCAGGGCGCACGCCGCCACGTTCTCCAGGGTTTCCGGAGACACCTTGTCCAGCCTGTCGTTGTCGGTGTGGTAGAAGACGTCCGTGAAATGCCAGAACAGAACCGCCGGAATACCGGCTCGAAGGAAGGGAGTGTGGTCGCTGCCTCCCTCGAACGGATTGGTTTTCACCACCCAGCCGGTTCGCGTTGCGCGGTCATTGCACCTGGCCAGCGTGAAGTCGTTCAGGAAGTGCGGCGTCAGGTCATCCTTCGAGATGGGCCGTCCACCCCATTCGCTGTGCTTGTCCTCCCCACGCGTCCAGATTGCCGACGGATCCGGCATTTTCTCGATCAGGAACGTTCCGCCGGTAACCGCCGTGTTCTCGCCAACCATGTCCAGGCTGAGCCCCCACTTCACACCTGTCGTGCGCACGCTGTCGTCTGCGAGATAATTGCGCGTGCCGGCAATCTCGTTGCCCCACAGGAAGGTGACTGTGCGTCCCGGCGAGAGCTCATCCCGCTGAACAAGCGCCGCAAGCGCACGTGCAATCTCCATCTGCGCGCCCACACCAGACGCATTGTCGTTCGCGCCCGGCTCCTGCACGTGTGCACTGAAGACGAAGCGTTCGTCAGGCAGAGCGCTGCCGCGAACTTCTGCAACCACCATGCGGTCCACGGACGGATACATGCGTGACTGCGCCATGGCCTTCACTCGCACCGGGCCGGCAGCCAGAGCACGCTCCAGCTCCGTTCTCGCAGCGTAGGAAAGCAGCATCCCCCAGCCCTGTGCCAGGGTATCCTGCGGAATCCGCCCGAACTGGATGGACGTAGTATGTACTTCGGGCTGCAGGTAGGCCGGCAGCGAATAGGCCAGCACCCCAACCGCACCACGCTCAACGACAGCCAGCTGATACAGTCGTGAGATCGGCGCCCTCGCGAACACGATCTTTCCGCGAACTCGGGCCGCGTCCAGCGCTTCCGGAGAACCGTTTCCGCCATCAACCAGTTCCGCCTCCACACCATTGGCAGCCGTGGAGTGGGAGTTGATCGCAAGCATGTTGCGGTTGGTCGCAAACTTCAGGAGCGCGCTGTCCGCGCCCGCGATCGTCAGGCTCGCATCCACCGGTTCCCATGCCAGCTGAGACATCGGACGCGTCTCCACCCTGTAGGTGAGCCGGGCATCGGTGGATGCCGATTCAGGCTGGTACCCCGCCGACGCGAGCTTCGCCACAACGTGGTCCAGGCTCTCGTTGAAGCCGGTATTTCCGGGCAGGCGCCAGCGACCTTCCACGAACGCCACCGTCTTCAATGCGCTGTCGCCGCTCAACTCGCGCTCGACACTCGTGGCAATACGAGCAATGGGCGAGGAAGCTTCTTCGCCTGTAACCTCCTGCGCCGGCACACCCTGAACGGGCGCAAACAGAACGACTGCTGCGAGCAATGCTGCACAACGGTTCAAAGGGGCTGCGATCATTTCGGTATCGGCTATCGAAACTGTCTCGGGGTGAACAATGGACGGATACTTGTACTCCATGGAGCGAGGACCGGAGCCCCGAAAGGTGGAAGGGGTGGTAGAATGCTTCATACTCCTGTCCAGCGGCCGCCACTCCGAGCGGAGTGCACCGCGGTTTACATGGCTCCATATTGACGCGGAGTGCTCTCATGATAACGTATGCCATGGCTGAGCGAGGCGAATCCGGCTCGGACACGCCGCGGCTCTCTGGGCGCTCCCTTGCTGGAGCGTCGTCCCTTCCCTTCAGAGGTGTGTGATGGCAGAACGCCCCTGTTCTTTTCCTGGCGAGCTTTTCCGTCATCGTTCCGTCCGTGCTGCCCTACGCATGGCGGTAGCCCTTATTGCCTTGCTGGCCATTTCCGGCGGCGACGCAATGGCCCAGGCAACGGGCTCCATTTCAGGCACTGTTCTGAGTCCTGCAACCGGCCCTATTTCGGGTGCGCAGGTGCAGGCTCTCCTGGGTGGTCGCACGGCTGGCACCGCGGTGTCCGGCGAGAGCGGCACATTCAGGATCGACGGACTCGCTGCCGGCCGCTACACGATCCAGGTACGCTCGCTCGGATACTCGGTATTTCGCGATACCGTGAACGTTTCCGCCGGCCAGACCGCGCAGATGACGATCGCGCTTACGCGCAGTGTGCTGCAGCTCGATCAGGTTGTAACCACCGTATCGCGCGCGGAGCAATCTGCCATGGAGGCTCCGGCCTCTGTGAACGTTGTTTCAGCCGAGCAGATCGAGGAGCGCCCTGCACTCACGCCGATTGACAACCTGCGGAGCGTTCCGGGAATTGACATTTCCCAGGGCGGCCTGGTTCAGAGCAACGTTGTAACGCGCGGATTCAACAACGCGTTCTCCGGAGCGCTGCTTACGCTCATCGACTACCGGTTTGCGTCGGTGCCGTCGCTGCGAGTGAACGTTCCGCTCCTGTTCAGCACGCCGAACGAGGACATTGAGCGGGTAGAGGTTCTGCTTGGACCCGCAGCCGCACTGTACGGGCCGAACAGCGCCAATGGTGTGCTGCACATCATCACCAAGTCGCCCTTCGAGTCGCAGGGAACCACGATGACGCTTGACGCAGGCGAGCGGTCGGTAATCCGCGGCGCCATGCGGCATGCAGGCACCTTCAGCCCCTCGGTTGGCTACAAGATCTCGGGTGAGTACATGCAGGGTGAGGAATGGGAGTTCCACGATCCGGCGGAGCCCGCCCTCTTCCCGAACACGCCGAACACGCCGGCACCGCGCGTAGGGCAGCCTAACGTGCGCGACTTCGACGTCCAGAAATTCGGCGGCGAAGCCAGGATCGACTGGCGCATCGCCGACGGCACCGAATGGATAAACAGCTACGGACTCTCCCACGCCGGCAGCGCCATCGAACTCACCGGCGCCAACGGCACCGCGCAGGTCAACGGCTGGACCATCCACACCCTGCAGTCCCGCCTGCGCTCCGGGCGATTCTTCGCGCAGGCTTTCGCCAACCTCAGCGACGCGGGCAACGACGACAGCGACGACCTGGGCGGCACCTATCTCCTGCGCACCGGGCAGCCGATCGTCGATCAGTCTCGCACCTTCGCAGCCCAGGTGCAGCACGGCTTCAACCTCGGCGACGCACAGGCGTTCACCTATGGCGTGGACTTCATCAGCACGAACCCGCGCACCGGCGGCACCATCAACGGCCGCAACGAAGACGATGACGACGTCAGTGAAATTGGCGGATACATCCAGTCCGAGACTGCACTGAGCCCCATGTGGGACCTGCACCTCGCGGCACGAGTAGACCAGCACAGCCGGCTGGATGGGACGTTCTTCTCTCCTCGTGCGGCGCTCGTGTTCAAGCCCAGCGAGATGCACAACCTGCGCTTCACGTACAACCGCGCATTCAGCACGCCTGCGAACTTCTCATTCTTCCTGGACCTCCTGCAGGCAGCGAACATTGGCGGATTGCCGTACAACGTGCGCGCGCTTGGTGTGCCGGAGGACGGCTTCCAGTTCCGTCGTGACTGCGCGGGTGGCGTTGGGTCGCTGTGCATGCGTTCGCCATTCACGCCTGGCAATGATTACATGCCGGCAAACGCGGCTCCGCTGTATCCCGCCGCACTTCAGGTCGCGATTGCCGGTGGCCTTCGTGACGGGCTCGCGGCACAGTTCGGTGGCCCCACCGCCGACGCGATCATCGGACAGCTCCAGACCTTCGACGCACTCGCGGCGGGCGTAAATACCAACCTTTTCGATGTCGTGAACAGGGCTCCGGTCTCTGCCGCATCAGTGGTGGATGTGGAACGCCTGAAGGCCACCTTCACCAATGTTTTCGAGGTGGGCTACAAGGGCATCCTGGGCGACCGGTTCAGGCTGGCAATAGACGGCTGGTATCAGCAGCGTGAGAACTTCATAACGCCGGCGGTAAACTTCACACCTAACGCGCTGCTGGACGGAGCCTCACTGGGAGCCGGCCTTGCAGCACACCTCGCGCCTGCGTTCGGTGCCGGGAATGCACAGGCAATTGCCACAGCGATTGCGCCGAGTCTCGCGCAGATTCCTCTTGGCACCGTAGTGCCGAACAGCCCGCTTACCAGCAACGCCGACATCGCGTTCACCTACCAGAACATCGACGAGACTATCGATCTCTACGGAGCCGACATCGCGCTCGACTTCCTGGTCACGCCGGACTTCACGATGCTGGGTACGTACTCGTGGGTCAGCGACGTGGTATTCCCCGAGATTCCAAGCGGTGCGAAGCCACTCACGCTCAATGCGCCGGATCACAAGGCGTCGCTCACCTTCCGCTACGACTATCGCCCGAACGACCTGAGCTTCGAGCTGCGCGGACGCTACCAGAACACCTTCCCGGTTAACTCGGCCGTGTTCGTAAGCGGTACGAACCTGCCGCTTCCCGGGCAGACCTGCCTGCCCAACGGCACGGGCTGCTACCAGTACGAGAAGCCACCCACGGCATCGTTCCTGGATGCGCAGGTCGTGTGGCGTTTCCCGTGGGCTGCAGCGCAGAACGCGCTCCTGTCCGTGAATGCAACGAACCTGCTGAACAACGAAGTGCCAAGCTTTGCCGGCGTGCCGTCGATCGGCAGAATGATCATGACGCGCCTCCAGGTAACCTTCTAGAACCCCGCTGATCCACCAGCGCAAAGGGGCCCCCGGTCAAGTACCGGGGGCCCCTTCCTCATACTCACTACTGAATACCCACTACTCAGTACTGCCTCTTTAATTCTTATGTCGGAACGTTATCCGGCCGCGCGTGAGGTCGTAAGGCGATACCTCGACAGTCACGCGATCTCCCGCGAGAACACGAATACGATAGCGACGCATACGGCCGGCAATCGTTGCCAGCGCCTCGTGTCCATTGTTCAGGGTGACACGAAACGTAGCGTTCGGCAGTACTTCGCTAACGGTTCCCTCGAGTTCAATCGCGTCCTGCTTCGCCATGCACTTACTCCAAATGGAATGAATCGAGCGGACGGACCAAGTGGGTCACGGTCCGCTTTAACCCTCTAAAGTTTAGCGCTGACCGGAGCGCAAGGCAACGCGAGGCGCACAGGGCGACAGTGGCCTGCTCGTGGACGGATCCAGGGCGCGCCTCGCTATCGCGCCGTCAGTCGTCGCGCCAGCGCTCGGGGAAGATACCGAATTCCTCCACGATCGCATCCCGATGCAGCGGGAGTTCCTCGAGCAGGCGCTGGCGTTCGTGCGCGAGCGCGAACTCCCGCACGCGGGCAGCAATCTGGAAGATCGCTGCGGTCTCGGGTGGCCTCACACCTGACGGCGGCTGCAGCGCCTGCGCCGTTACATACTGGCCGAGCACGTTGAAGAGCCGGCTGGTGCGGTCATGAAAACGCGAACGAACCTGCGGGTTCGACATATATCGCTCTACCGCACGGGCATAGCGCACAGTGGCGTCTACGAACTCCCGGTGCATGTCCGCGTCGGCAAGCGGGTCGTCCCTCTGTTCAACCGCTGAAGTCAGGAAGAGCAGCAGCGGCTCGTCCAGCTTCAGGGTATCCCTCGTATCGGCAGGTTCCGCGTTCTCACGCGGAGGCTCAAATGCATGGCTCATCTGTTTCGCTGCATAATCCCGGTGTGGAGCAGTGTGGCGCTGTTTCGCGGGCCGATGTGGGCCGTACAGTGGACTCGTGGCATTCACCGTGCCGCCCCGTCCTCCGGCAGCCAATGGCTGCAATTTCCCCTATGCAGTCGCCACTTCGGCATGTTTGCCAGGTGGCAGCCATCGCGTTTCCCTGCCGCAGGGATGCCACAGATTACCGCGAAAACGAGGCAGACGGTCGACAGGCCGCGTACTCACACCGAGATTCCCCGGAAGATGCCCACTCTCCGTTCACGGAAGGCACCGGGATTCGTGCCGGCGCCGAAACCTTAAATAAAGAACGTGCACAGATTCATGCTCGCCGCAGGAGCTGTTTCGGCGGCAATCGGCGTTGCCGCGGGTGCTTTCGGTGCACACGCCCTGCGCGCCCGCCTCTCCACGGCAGATCTCGCCACCTTCGAGACGGCAGTTCGGTACCAGATGTACCACGCGCTGGCGTTGCTCGCCGTGGCCTGGGTGCTGACAGTCGCTCCTGATTCCAGCTTGGCTCGCTGGTCGGGCTGGCTCTTTCTTGCGGGCACACTGATCTTCTCAGGAAGCCTTTACCTGCTGGTTCTCACCGATACCCGATGGCTTGGCGCCATCACACCGATCGGTGGGGTAGCCTTTCTGGCCGGCTGGATCTCGCTGGCAACTGCCGCCATGCGCCTCGCGCCTTCCTGATCTCTCGCCACACCAACCGACCACATGACCGCTCCAAACACACCTGCTCAGAAACGACCATCCATCGGCCTGCCGCTGATCGTCATGGGCCTCGTGTTCCTGACTCTTCTCCTGGTTCCGGCGCTGGTTCGGCTCGTTACCGACTGGATCTGGTTCAGAGAGGCCGGTTACGGAGTGGTGTTCACGCGCGAACTCACGGCCCGCTGGGGATTCGGGGCCGTTGCCTTCGCAATCGCGTTCGGAGTGCTGTACGGGTCGCTGCGATTCGCTCAACGAGGCATCGTGCTCGACCCGGTTGTCGTGAGGCTGGACCAGTTCGCCCCTCGCGGTGACCTCACCGGCGTACTCAAGCGCCTCACGCTGCCCGCAGCGCTGCTGTTTGCGTTCACTTCGGCCGCAACGGTTGCCTCGCAATGGTCAACACTGCTGGCCTGGTTCAATGCCGAGTCGTTTGGCGTGGCTGATCCGGTATTCGGGCGTGATGTGGGCTACTACGTATTTACCATACCCGCGCTTCAGGTGCTGCTGGCGTTTCTTTCCGGCGTTGCAACATTGGCGCTCCTTACCACGGCAGCCGTGTACTGGGTGCGTGGCGACGTGGTTGTCGGGCAGCGTGGCATACGAATAGAGCCGTCTGCAGGGCGGCACCTCGGCATTCTCATAGCTGCCATGTTCCTGTTCATGGCGCTCACCACCTGGTTCGTGCGGATTCCGGGACTGCTGGAGTCGCAGGCAGGCCGATTCACTGGCGCCACCTACGCGGATCTTGCAGCCAGGCTGCCGGCAATGCGCCTGCTGGCAGTTCTCGCGCTCGCCGCCGCCGCGTTCGTTATATGGGGCGCGATGAGGGGGCGAGTGCTTTGGCACGCCACGCTCAGCGCAGTGGCGTACGTCGTGGTAACGCTGCTGGGCACTGCGCTCATACCGGCAATGGTGCAGCGCTTCGTGGTCGATCCCAACGAGCTGGCACGTGAGCGTCCGCAACTGGAGAACCACATCAAGCTGTCGAGAATTGCATGGGGAATCGACGACGTGGAGATCCGCGATCTCTCCGGCGAAGCCACCCTCACGATTGCAGACATCAATCGCAACGGACCCACGCTGGAGAATGTGCGCCTCTGGGATCGTGAGCCGCTACTGCAGACGCTTGGCCAGCTTCAGGAGATTCGTACCTACTACGACTTCGTTGAAGTGGACGACGATCGCTACATGGTGAACGGTCGATATCGCCAGATCATGACGTCGCCTCGCGAGTTGAATCCGACTGCACTTCCCACACGGAACTTCATCAACGAGCGGCTCACCTTCACGCACGGAATGGGCGTCACGCTCAGCCCGGTGAACGAGATGACCGCTGAGGGGCTTCCGGTTCTCTTCGTGAAGGACCTCCCTCCGACTTCCAGTATTTCACTTGCAGTCACGCGCCCGCAGATCTACTACGGTGAGCTCGGTGATCACTGGGTGGTTGCTCCAACTCAGCAGCGCGAGTTCGACTACCCGGAGGGTGAGCAGAATGTATTCACCCACTACGAAGGATCGGGCGGGGCGCCTATTGGCAACGGCCTCACGCGACTGCTGTTCGCAATGCGCTTCGGCGACCTGAACCTGCTGCTCAACGACGCCATCGGGGATAACAGCAGGATCATGTTCCGGCGCAACGTTCGCTCCCGTGTAGCGGCAGTGTTGCCCACGCTCTTGCTGGACGGTGACCCGTACATGGTCGTACGGGAAGACGGCACGCTAACCTGGTTGCTCGATGCCTATACCCGTTCACGACACTACCCGTATTCGGTAGCGCTCAACGATGGCACGCGCTACATGCGGAACAGCGTGAAGGTTTCGGTAGACGCGTACAACGGTACCATCACGGCGTATGTGGCAGACGAAACCGATCCGATCATCCGCACGAACTCTCGGATGTTTCCGGGCATCTTCAAGCCTATCTCCGAGATGCCAACAGACCTGCGTTCGCACGCGCGCTATCCGGAGGATATCTACCGGGTACAGACGGAGCTCTACACGGCGTATCACATGGACGACGCCGAGGAGTTCTACGCGCGCGAAGACCAGTGGCAGATTCCCCGCATGGACCAGGGAGACGCCACACGCGCGTTCATGCGTCACATCATCATGCGCCTGCCGGACGAGGATGCCGCGGAGTACATCTTCATGACGCCGTACACCCCGCGCGGCAAGGACAACCTGGCCGCGTGGATGGTGGCCCGCATGGATGGTGAGAACTATGGGCAGCTTCGGGTGTACCGATTCCCGAAGCAGTCGCTGGTTTACGGCCCGAGGCAGGTAGTCAATCGCATCAACCAGAACACGGACATCGCGCGCCAGATATCGCTCTGGGATCAGCGTGGGTCCGAGGTGATTCGCGGAGAGTTGCTCGTGATTCCGATCGAGGAATCGCTGCTTTACGTTCAGCCGCTTTACCTGAGAGCACAGGGCGGGCGCATACCGGAGTTGAAGCGGGTAATCGCGGCGTACCAGAATCGTGTAGTCATGGACCTCACGCTGGATCGTGCGATCGATCGCCTGTTCGACCCGACGGCCGCCACCGTGGCCGTTGAACCGATGGACGCAGAACTGGGCGTGGCGGAGGCCGCGCCTTCAGTGGTGCAGCCGGCTGTTCCGCCAGTGGCACCCCAGCCCGCATCGATTACCGGCTCTGCTGCGGAAGTCGCCCAGCAGGCAAACGCTGCCTACGAAGCTGCAATAGAAGCACAGCGCCGTGGTGACTGGGCGCGATATGGACAGGAGATAGAGCGTTTGGGCCAGCTGCTTCGCCGCCTGCGGAATCAGTAGGACAAGCCAGTTCGTGCTTTGCCGTTACAGCCTGGCAGCAGTTGTGATAATGTGACTTTTTGCACAAGTTGTGAGTCTTCCCCGGGGCACATTGGATGGTGTGCCCCATTACCTGAAGGTACCAGTCGCATTTTCCGGATGTCTGTACGGGTATTGTTCGCAGTTCTCCTCGTAGTCGGCGTTATGCCTGCGCCGATTCTGGCGCAGTCGCTTCGTGGCACGCGCGCCAAGGTAGTTCGCGTGCACGATCACGCCATCGAAGAGGGTCTGGCGTTTCATGCCACTTCGCGCGCGGTCACGAGTTCGGTTCGGGACGGTGCGCTCGTGCGCCTTTCGGGGAATGCTGACTATCGGGTAAACGAGGGGGTACGGTGGCCGTACGTACGTCCGGAGGCCGAGGTGTTCGTGACGCGCCTCGCGAGCCAGTATCGCGCCGCCTGCGGCGAGCAGCTGGTGGTTACCAGCGCAGTACGCCCGAAGAACCAGCAGCCGTGGAACGCCAGCGAGCGATCAGTGCACCCCACGGGCATTGCCGTGGACTTTCGCAAGCCGCGTGGCCGGTGTCTCACCTGGATGCGCCGTACGCTGGGACAGTTGCAGAAAAGCGGGCTGATCGACGCCACGGAAGAGTTCCGTCCGCCGCACTTTCACGTTGTGGTACTGCCTGCGCCATACGCGAAGTACGTGCAGGCTCGTACCGGCAAGACTATCGTGGCGAATGTTTCGAGCACCACGAGCTACCGTGTTCGGAGCGGCGACACCCTTTGGGGAATTGCGAAGCGCCACGGCGTGACGGTCAGTCGCCTCAGGACACTTAATGAGCTGCGCTCGAGCACCATCCACCCCGGCGAACAGCTGCTCGTTCCGGTACGCTGAGGACAAAAGCAACAACATCCGGTAGATTGCTGTACCAGGTTCGCCCGCGATTTGCATAGGCGCGGGTTTGCGCCAGGTTGTGTCGCGTAATAGATACTCTGGCGTTGGGAGCCGGCCTGAACTGGCGGGTCGGCACAGTTGGCAAACGATAGCAATCGACTCGCTATCAGCAGCATGACCGGCATCACACTCTGCAGGGCCGGAAGTGCACACCTTAACCAATCAACACATGCGCAAGATCTTCGTCGCAACCGCGATCGCAGCGTCCGCGCTTTATGCGGTACCTGCCGACGCCCAGCGCGCCGGCTCGATCGAACTTGGAGCATTTGGAGCGTACACCAGCTTCGATTCCGATTACGATCTGGAGAACGCGATCGGCATTGGTGGCCGCGCCGGACTCTGGGTGTTCCGAAACCTGGCTCTCGAAGCCGACATGACGTGGGCCAGCATGGACGAGGGCACCTCGGGCGTTGACGAGTGGCGTCCGTTCTATGCACGCCTCACGTACAACCTGCCGCTCAGCGAGCGCGTGCAGCTTCTGTTCGGCCCCGGCTACGCCCGCGGCAAGTACGGCGGCGCTGGCGTTGACGAAACCGAGACGGGCATCAGCGGTCTGCTTGGCCTGCGTTTCAACATGGGTCGCAGCTGGTCCATTCGTATTGAAGGGCTTGCGGACAAGCTGAGCTCCGAAGTCGCTGGTGCAGATGATCCGCTTCACCTTACCGCTCGCGCCGGCCTGAGCTGGCAGTACAAGCGCCCCGGTGCACCGCCACCGCCGCCGCCGCCGGTAGTTGAGCCGCCGCCGCCAGCACCTGCTCCGGCACCTGCTCCGCCGCCGCCACCGCCGGCCGTTAACCAGGACAGCATTGACGCCGCGAATCGTGCGCGCGAGACCATGCGCGTTCCGGTGTACTTCGCTTTCGACGCATCCGAGATTCGCCCCGAAGCTCAGCAGCGCCTGGAAGAGAAGCTGCCCATCATGCAGATGAACCCGAACCTACGCATTCGTATTGAGGGTCACGCTGACCCGCGTGGATCGGACGAGTACAACCTCGCGCTTGGCGAGCGTCGTGCGAATGCTGCGCGCCGCTGGCTGGTGGATCGCGGCATCAATGCGAGCCGCATCGAGGTGGTAAGCATGGGCGAGGAGCGTCTGGCCTGTTCCGAGACCACCGAAGCCTGCTACGAGCGCAACCGTCGCGATGAGTTCGTAATCATTGCGGGTGGCGAGAACATGCGCGGCCAGAACTGACCTGGGCTGCTCATGAAGGTGGTGAGGGCCGGAGCGCATCGCGCTCCGGCCCTCATTGTTTTTGTGTCGTCCCGCGTGAGTGCCTCAGGCACGAGCGTGGGGATCTGCTTTAGCTACGCAGGGGCCGGCCTCGCTGCAGGGAGTACATCCTCACGCTGCGCACGCGATCACACCCGACGCTACCCGATCCCGTTCAACGCCATGTCGAGCCCGGTTTGCGGATCCACATTGGCCCAGAACGGTACGATCGCCCATACACGCATCTCCCGGAATATCTCCAGAAGCTCCATGTCCAGCTCGCCCGCCAGCGCTTCGCTGTGCAGAATGTCGAGCGACTCGTTGATCGAAAGCGCCTTTCGATAGGGCCGATCGCTCGACGTGAGGGCATCGAACACGTCTGCAATGGTGATCAGGCGCGTGCGCAGCGAAATGGACTCGGCGCGAGCTCCGTTCGGATAGCCCGAACCGTTGAGCTTCTCGTGATGCGCAAGCGCAATCTCCGGCACGCCCGATAGCTCGGACGTCCACGGGATCCGCCGCAGGAAGCGATCCGTGTGAAGTACGTGCGCCTCGAGCTCGCGACGCTCTGTGTCATCCAGCGTGCCACGGAAAATCGCCAGGTGCGAACGCTCCCTCTCCGTCAGCAGCTGATGCACCACGCCAGCAGAATCCTTGAATCGGGTTTCCAGGAAGCTGTCCATGGCCTGTTCCCTCTCCGACGTTATGCCGGCGTTCAACGTCTCCACCCGACGAAGAAACTCACGCAGCGACGCCTGGTGCGTCCGCCTGTCGGCCTGGAGCTGCGCTTCTCGCTCAGCGTAGCCACGCCGGCCGTTGTCGAGCAGCCACTCCGCGCGAAGCCGCTCGAAGTGGACGTCCTCCAGCCGATGCAGACTCTCGATGCGATGCCGAATGCGCGACAGGTCTGCCGGATAGAGCTTGCGCTGTTTCAGCAGGATCTCCTCGCGCACGGCAACCTTTCCGAAGTCGTGCAGCAACGCCGCATACCTGAGCTCGCGCAGCTGCGACTCGCTGAAGGTGATTCCGGCGTAGGGACCTTCCTTTACGTCGCGCAGCGTTCGGGCAAATGCGTCCGTGAGCTGCGCCACGCGTGCCGAGTGACCGGCCGTGCTTGGATCTCGCGCGTCGATCGCCTCCACGGCCGCAGTAACGAATCCCTCGAACAGCAACTCGATGCTGTCGTGAAGCAGGCCGTTCTCGATTGCCACTGCGGCGTGTGCTGCAAGCGCCATGGCAGGTTCGAGTGCATCCAGCGTGAATGGAATTACATGCTGCTCAACGGAATCTGCGCAGGTGAGAATGGCCTCTGGATTACGCTTGCGATTGATCAGCTGCAGTACGCCAACAACCTTTTCCCGATGCGCCACCATGGGAAGCACGAGCATGCTGCGCGAGTGATAGCCCGTGCGCGCATCCACGGTCCTGTTCGATGCATAAGGCAGCGCTGGCGACAGCCTGGAAACGTCAGGAATGCTGAGCGCCTCACCGGTCGTGGCCACGTAGCCTGCAAGGCTCGTGTGGTCCAGCGGGAGCGTTACCTCGTCAATCGTGCTGGTCGTTCGAGACTGATTCCGCGACAGCCGTGTTCGGAGGTGCGTCGGGGCACCGTTCTCGTCGTGCTCCACGAGATAGAGGGTGGCCGCGTCGCAGCCCGTCAGGCGACTCGCCTCGTGCAGGATGCGGCCAAGCAACCGGGAGAGGTTCCGCTCCGTTGCCAGCGCCACCCCTACCTCGGATAACTGCACGAGGTGTGCATGCCGACGCTCTCCTTCCGCACGCGCCACCCGCTCATCCCGTAGCGCAACGGCATGTCGCAGCGCGCCTTTCAGGGTGATGCGCACGAGGGCATCAGACGCATCGGCAGCAAGGAACGACGTGAGAACGCATTCGGGGAAAATGCCTTCGACGTCCCTGTCGGCCGCGCCTCTCCCAACGATCGCCGCAGTTCCGGCCAGTTCCATCAGCCGCCGCTCCGGACTCACGACTGACGCGAGCAGGGTTTCGTCCACGATGATCACCGTGGCGCGATCCCGATCCAGGGACGCGGCTGACGGGAGCGCAGGCACGTGCCGCACTTCAACGTCTTCACGCCGTCGCCCCAGTTGCATGCCGTTGTACGCCGCGGCAGAGGCGGCGAGGAGCAGCGGTTTCATGTTCAAGAGACGATGCAGCGAGGCTTAGGCCACGTCGCACCGCTTGTTGGCCAGCCACGCTGGCAGTCGCGAGCGATATTCGGAGGCACACCTCCGAGTATCGCTCGCGCTTCTCTACCCGAACTTCGGCAGAACCACCGCCGTCGTGCACCCTGCTCGCTCGACGATCGCAGCCGTACCCTGCCCGAAGAACAGTGGACGCGAGAGCATCTTGTTCTCGGCGCCCAG
>DATGOL010000207.1:0-95961 GCA_035306065.1 Gemmatimonadales bacterium
TCGCCTGCATTAGCGACTCCATGCGCTGCCTCACGCCAACGTCCTGCGGACGCCGGTTCATGATCTGCTCGTACAGCTGCCGTGCGTCTTCGTGGCGACCCTGTGAGACAAGGATCTCCGCCATGGTTTCCGTGGCGAAAGCGACGCGATCTTCTGCCGGAACTTCGGCTTCCTCGGGCAGGTGCGTGAGCGGCGGGTCAGCCGGGGCGTCCTGCGGCGGGGCAGACTCGGCAGCGATTTCCGGTACGACCTCCGGTACGACCTCCGGTACGACCTCCGGTACGACCTCCGGTGCGGCGTCCGGTACGACGTCCGGTACGACGTCCGGTACGACCTCCGGTACGACGTCCTGACGGGCCTCTTCGGCATCTGCAACGGGCGCAGTTGCGTCCTCGGCCGGCCACTCGAGATCTGGCCAGTCAACGGTGCCGCCGGCGTCAGCGGTGTTGTTCTCGCCCCGCGCTATGGCCTCCACGCCGGCCATCGGCGTGGTGAGCGACGGGTCGCCCCACTCATCGTCGCGAATCTCCGCTTCGGGTTGCCCCGCGAGCGCCGGGGATTCGACGTCAGTCTCCGGAGCAGCTTCGGCGATTGCAGGGGTTTCCGCGTCGGCCTCCGGTTCCGGCTCGGCTGCCTCAGGAACTTCGAAGTCGGCTTCCGACGCCGCTGGATAGTGCGGCTCCACCAGTGGCACGAGGGCGTCGCCGTGCGGCGTGGTTTTCGGCGACCGCTCGGGTGGCGTGAACTCGAAGGCTTCGAACTCGGAGCCGGCAACGGACGTGTCCGGCGCCGGAGCATCGACCGCCGCGTCGGCAGCAGGCAGCGCAGCGGAAACTGGCGCGTCTTCCGTCAGCTGCGGCTCTGGCGCCTCGCTCACATCCGGAGAAGCCGCTTCCTCCCTGCCGGCTCCCTGCCAGTCGCTTATCAGGTGATCAGGAAGTTCCACGTCGTCGGCGGTCATGTCGTCCCACGACTGTCCGTCCTCGGTGGAAGCCGCGTCCGACGCAACCGTGGCCTTGTCGTCGCCCTCGGCTTCCAGGAAAGAACCGGCCGCCTCGGGGGATCCGACCTCGGGCGAGGGGCCGAACTCCGCAGAGGAACCGGCTTCAGCCTCCCCAACGCTCACCTCGGCCGCTGAGCCCGGCTCGGCAATGCCCTCCACGGCCCCCACGCTGCCCTCAAGGTCCGATTCAGGGGTCTTGCCGCCCTCGGGGGCCTCATCGGGCGGCAAGTCCTTCAGAAGCTCATCCACGGCCCTGGAGCGCGACAACGGGTTCGTTGACGGCGGCGCCACTGCAGCCACGTGGTCTTCGAACATGGACCGAGGGTCGAACGACGGAGGCGCCACGTCCTCGTCGGGGGGCGCAGACAGGTCCGACGCCATGGCCAGCAGCTCGGGATCCTGCGGGTCCACGGCGAGCGCACGCCTGGCGTAATCCAGCGCCAGTACTCCCTGCCCTTCGTCTCGTGCGAGCAGCGCGAGCTGGTGCAGGGCGTCCACGTTGTCCGAGTCTGTGATCAGGGCGGCCTCGAACGCACCCCGTGCACCACTTCGGTCTCCTCGAGCGAAGAGCGCCTTGCCGAGCACCACGTTGCCGCTCAGGTGCCGAGGCTGCTCAGTCAGATGTTCCCGACAGAGCTCAATGGCCTTGTCGAGTTCACCGGACTTCCGATACTCGTTCGCGAGGGCCGCGAAGTGGCGCCCGGGATTCTCGTGGAACTTCTGCTTTAGATCGTCTGTGCGGGCCGATCCGGACATGCAGCTCCTCGGGACGCCTCGTGAGGGCAGCGCGCTCTATGGCGGGGGTGAACGGCCGCAAGATACATGGCGCCGGCAGCACAAGTCAATCAGAAGTCGCATACTCACTTGCCCTTAGCGCATGTTTGCAGGTACGTTTTCCGGCTACACCGTTCCGCCAACAACCTCTTTTACTCGCCTGTCAGGAGTCGAGCGCCGTGCTGCAAGAAATGCGGAGCGCCGCGAAGTACATCTGGGTATTCGTCTTCATCTTCTTCGTTGCGCTCATGGCCTTCGAAGGTTTGATGGACCGTCCCACAGTCAGCCCCGGAGACACCGTAGCCAAGGTGAACGGGGATGACGTTACCTACGGCGCATGGATTACGCTCACGCAGCAGCTCGCGCAGCAACGTGAGGCCGAGATTGGTCGTGGGCTCACGCTGGACGAGCGCTCTCGCGTGGAAGACGAAGCCTTCGAACAGCTCGTGAGCGAGACGCTTCTCAACCAGGAGGTGGCGCGCCGCGGCATACGCGTCACGGACGACGAGATTCGTCAGGCAGCACGCCTGTCCCCGCCACCTTCGCTCATGGCGAGCCCCGAACTGCAGACGGACGGCCAGTTCGATCCCGCCAAGTATCAGCGCTTCCTCGCCAGCCCGGCCGCCCAGCAGCAGGGCATCCTCGTGCAGCTCGAGGCGTACTACCGGCAGGAGATCCCGCGCACCAAGCTCTTCGAGCAGGTGGCAACGGATGCCTACGTGAGCGACGTTGAGCTGTGGCGGCTGTGGCAGGACACGCGTGACAGTGCAGTGGTGTCCTACGCATCCTTCCGCGCTGAAGACGTTCCGGATTCCGCGGTAACCGTCTCGGATGCGGAGCTCCGCCAGTGGTACGATGCAAACAAGGCGGAACTGGAGCGGCCGGGTCGTGCGGCAGTATCGGTTGTCGAGATTCTGCGCGTCGTGTCGCCGGCAGATTCGCAGGCTTCGATGGCGCGTGCAGTGCAGGTTCGCGAGCGCGTGCTTGCCGGTGAAGACTTTGCCGAAGTTGCACGCATGGAATCGGCAGACAGCCTTTCCGCCATACAGGGCGGCGATCTCGGCACCGCGCAGCTTTCGGCGTACGTCACCGAGTTTGCGGATGCCGCACGAGCACTGCCTGTTGGCCAGCTTTCCGAACCGATCCTTTCGGATTTCGGGTACCACATCATTCGGGTTGATCAGCGTGCAGGCGACTCGGCATCCGTTCGCCACATCCTCATCCCCATTCAGCAAAGCGATTCGAGCGCCGTACAAACGGATCGCCTTGCTGATCGCCTGGCGAACATGGCCGCGATGGCCGAGGAGCCCGCTCGTTTCGATAGCGCTGCAGCAGAACTCGGGCTTCGTGTCTTCACCGGCCAGGCAGTTGAAGGACAGCGACTGGTGGTGGATGGCCGCGCCATTCCCGACGTAAGCGCATGGGCGTTCACCGGCGCGGAAGTTGGAGAATCCAGCGACCTCATAGTTGCAGACGAGGGGTACTTCCTCGCGCGACTGGATTCACTGCGCCCGGGTGGCGTGCCTTCCCTCCAGGATGCGCGCGACGAGGTGTTCGCTCGCGTGGCACGAGAGAAGAAGCTGGACTTTCTCGCTGAGCGCGCGTCGAGCTTCGCCCGTCAGGCGGCGTCAGGCACGCTCGAGAGCGCTGCTGCCTCAGCCAACGTTGAGATCACCACGTCGCAGCCGTTCACCCGCGTTACCGGAGACGCTGGCCTGGGCCAGGGTAATCGCGCCATCGGTGCAGCATTCGCACTCCCGGTTGGCGCCGTGAGCGCACCGGTACGCACCGAAAACGCCATCTACGTTTTGCGCGTGGAGAGCCGCACGGTTGCAGACCGCGGCGAGTGGGAAGCGCAGCGCGAGATACAGCGCATGCTGCTCGCCCAGCAGGTGCGCCAGCGGCGCGTACAGGACTACCTGATCAGCCTGCGGCAGTCGGCAGACGTTGATGACAACCGCGCAGTGATTCAGCGCAAGCTTCGCCAGACTCAGATCTGACGCAGCGATCACGCCGGCAGCGAGCGTGAGGCGATCCGCCTCACGCCAGCGGAACGAGAACGGGCCCCAAGGTTGATCCTCGGGGCCCGTTCTCGTTTTACGGCGGCAGCGTTTAAAGACTCAACTCATCAATCGACGCGGCTCTTCGCGATCCCGCGTAACGTCGGCGTCATCCTGCTGCGATGCCGGTAGCGGATCCGCTGGGCGCCGCTGCTCCATGGCCGGTGGCTGATCCGCTTCCTTGAACGCACGCTCCACGTCCGTGATGTTCCTCTTGAACTCCTTTATCCCCTTACCCATCGACCCCGCAATCTCCGGAATGCGCTTGGCCCCGAAGAGAAGGAGGACGAGCAGGAAGATCAGCATGATCTCCCACATGCCAAGATTACCAAACATAGTGCCCCCTAGAAGAGCGAACGGGCGATCAGGTAGGCGATCAGAACACCAACCAGACTCAGCAGGGCCACGTCAATTGCAATCGGCCCTATGGACATCTTCAAGATAACGAGATCCACGCCCAGCGGGCCAATGGACGGCGTAACACCTGTGGTAAGAAACTCCTTCACCGCACCTGCCGGAAGGAACTTCCTGGCAAACTGCGTGAGGAACCCGCCCACGATGAATCCGATCGTGAGTACGATCAGGTGAAAGCCAAGCCGGTGCCGTGCCGTTGATGAGCGCGCCATCACCACCTGCGGTCCATCACGTAGGCAATCGCATCCAGCAGCGCTGTACGTGCCGGCCCTGCCGGTACATCAGCCAGTGCAACCTCAGCGTTCCGCGCGAAGGAATCCCCCTGCTGGCGCGCATAGTCCAGCCCGCCGTGCGACCTCACGAGCGATACGACCTCCGCAATCCCGGCATCCGACGGCTCGGGCTCCTCGAAGAGCTCTCTCACGGTTGCAATCTCTGAGGCAGACATGCTCCGCATGGCAGCGATCAACGGCAGAGTCACCTTGTGCTCACGCAGGTCATGGCCGGTTGGCTTCCCGGTGATCTCCTCGACCTCGGTATAGTCCAGCAGATCGTCTGCAATCTGGAAGGCCATGCCCAGCTCGTGTCCGTAGCGCGCAAGCGCTTCGCGATACTCGGGCGAGCCGTACAAGGCACCTACCTCGCAGGATGACGAAAAGAGAGACGCGGTTTTCGCGCGGATGAGCTGGTAGTAACCGTCCTCGTCGAAGCCCAGCGCATTCGTTGCCACGATCTGGTGCATTTCTCCGAGAGTCATCTCGCGAGACGCACGCATGAACACGCGCATGGGCTCAACCGTCTCCAGCTCCACCAGCTCGGCCAACGCGCGGATGTACAGATAATCGCCCGTGATCACCGCAACCTGGTGACTGAAAAGGCTGTTGATCGTCGGCATTCCGCGGCGGAGCGCACTGTGATCAACGGAATCGTCGTGAACAAGCGTGGCCAGGTGTATGAGCTCCGCCACCGCTGCCACCGTAAGCGCGTTGCGCCGCGGCTCGCCATTCAGGCTGGCGGAAAGCAGCGTGAGCGTGGGACGAAACATCTTCCCACGCATGCCCATCAGGTGCTCGCTCACCTGCGCGAGAAGTGGCGCATCACCCGCGATAATCCGCCACATCTCGTCCGGCACCCGATCGAGCAGTGGCCGCACCGGTGCCTGGATTTCAACGAGCGCGTCGGCAACGCGCGAACGCGCCGGTACACTCACGAAACGGCTCGCACAGTCTTGTTCACTCGGTCCGCTGCATCGCGAAAGCCATAATCCACGGCAAGCACCCTCTCATAGAGTTTCACGGCCTCCTCACGCTGATCCAGAGCATCGAGGGAGACACCAAGCAGGTACCACACACCCACGAACTGATCGTCTTCCTCGTTCGTCTCCTGCAGCGCGCGACGCAATGTAGCTGAAGCGAGCTGGAACTGCTCCTTCTCCACGAAGCATTCGCCGAGGGCCTCGAAGGTCCGCAACCTGCGGCCCGTACCACGAAGCGCCTTCTGGAATTCTACAATGGCTTCGTCCAGCAGACCCATTTCGCGGAAGGCGACGCCGAGGTCATGATGACTCTCGAAGTCGTCCGCATCCACATTCTCCTCGAGCCCCTGCCGGAACTTCGCCAGCATCTCCGCGAAGTCCGCCTGCTCGTCGCCAGACGGCGCCTGCTCCTCCACCACCATTCGCGTAGTGCGCTCCGGCTCGTCAGCCCGCAGAAGATCGCCGAGATTCACGAATTCTGCCAGTCCATTCTGCGATGAAGCGGGCTCGGCGTGCGACTGCGGCGCCTGCACTCCCTGCCCTGCACTGCCTGCCGCGGCTCCGAATACTGCACTTCCCGGGGCAGCAGCCAGACGTCCGGCAGAATCCAGATCGGCCATGCGCTGGCGCACACTCGCGGCCTCCACGGAATCGCCAGCCGCCGTCAGTGCGTCTGCAAGACCTTCGTACGCCAGGCGCAGCCGCACCCGGTCGTCGCCCTTGAACGCAAGATCCACGCGCTGACGATGGTAGCCGATGCGCGGCTCTATCGAGATCATCTCGTCAACCACGTCGCCGGCGGTTACCAGGTCGCCGGTGCTGAGGAATCCTTCCAGCACGGAATCCAGCTCGCGCAGCGCGCCTTCGGTATCGCCATCAGCACGAAGCATGTCACTCGTGCGGCGCCAGCCCGGGGCATTCTCCCTGGTCGAGCTCGCCACCGGCGACGCATCCCAGAGCGGCGCACTCTCCTCGTAGTCGCTTGCACCCTCGTCGAGGTGCGCGTCTGCCTCGATGTCCGGCAGTTCGATCAGGCTGGCGTCCGGATCGCCTGAGAATGCGGCAGCATCTGCATCGAGCGAACTGCTGTCCTCTTCCAGTGCCTCAACCGAAGGCGAATCCTCGAGGGTTTCCAGATCCGGCATCAGTTCGAACGAATCTTCGCTGCCCGATGCCGACAGCTCGAGTGCGCCGTCATCGCCTGCAGCCGATTCCGCCTCGTAAGGCTCGGCCGTGTCAATGAGCGGCAGGTCGCCAATGGCATCGTCAGGGTCGCCGACGCCAAGCTGGTCCATCACGTCAGGCTGGTGTCCGCGCCGCTGAGCCTCGGCAGCCAGTTCCGCTGCAGCATCACCGTCTTCGCTGCGGTGCGAGCGAACGTCTTCCTCGTCACTGTGCCCGGCCTGCGAGTCAGTCGCAGAGTCGTTGCCGCCGATGTCGAAGTCGCCATCCAGAAGTTCCATCTCGCCAGCGTCGGCTGGCGCGTCCTGGAAGCCGGCTCGCGGGGGCAGCGCGAATGCAGGATCGGGAGTATCCAGCTGGTGCAGCGTGTTGGCCGGCGAGATCATCGCATCGGTGTCACGCGCGTTCGGCTCCGAGTGCATGGAGGTTGGCTCGAAACCGTCCAGCGAGAGGTCGTCGCCGTGGCTGACTCCCAGGGCTGCCGGATCTTCGTATTCCTCCTCTACCACATCCAGCTCGCTTCGCGGCCTGGCGGGCGCCTCGAACGAGCCACCGAACTCGATGCCATCAACGCTCGCGGGCGGTGTGGGCGTTGCCGTGGCTTCCGGTCCTATGAGCACGAGGCCATCGCCCGCGCCCGACGAAGGCGAATTCTTGCCGCGTCCGCCACCCACCATCAGGAACTCCTGATCGTGCTCTGCAGGTGGCAGCACGGCGTGGAGTTCATAGGCAGGATCCAGCGAGCGAATACGCTCGAGGGTGGCCTCGGCTTCGGGAACGCTGCCCGTCTGACGGTAGCGGGCGTGCAGGATATCCAGCTGCTCCAGAGCCTCCGGAACGCGCTCATGACGAATGAGCTGTTCAGCGAGCGACTGACGTACGTCGTCGTGCTCGGGGCAGAGGTCGGCGAATTCCCGAAGCGCCTTGAAGGCCTCGTCCATCTCGCCCAGCCGCTGCATGCGGTCCGCGTACTCCAGGAAGTGGAGCTTGGCGTCGTTGCGCAGCCCCTTCTTCGCGTGCATCACGCCGAGCTTGTGGTGCACACCCACGCTGGCAGGTGACGCCCGCAGGATCTTCCGACAGATCGCGATGGCATTGTCGAGGAAACCACGCGCGGAGTACATCTCCACGGCGCGCTCCCAGTAGGAGATGGCCTCATTTACGCGCCCGGCGCGGTGAAGGAGGTCTCCAACCCTGTTGCAGAGAGCTACGTCGGCGTCGTCGCCGTCGCCCTGACCATCAACGATTTGCTGGTAGAGCGGGAGTGCCTTGTCGAGCTGCCTCTTCTGCTCGAGGTCAGCGGCCTTCTTCTTAAGCTTGGCGAGGTTCGACATTGCTTGTCCGGGCGTGAGCAGCAGCCGTGTGAGCCGAGCAGGCGTGCCGGCAGATCACGGAGAATGCGGCGAGGCCGCCCCACCGGGGGCGGACACCACTGGCAAGACGCTTGGGAGACGTGCGGGCAACCTGAACGCGTATGGAGTCGGAAGCTCGGGCATGCGGGCCATGCCGGAAGCCTTGTCCATTTCGAGCTCTCGCACCGCCACCCGATCAGTTGGAGTTCCCGCGATACGACTGGCGGTTGTAGTCGAACTTGAAGTCCGGCTCGGCCTTCAGCGAGATGAAGAAGCTGAAGGAGAACGCGCCCATGGGCGTTCTGGTGAACGAGAAGTTCGCCATCCAGTCGTGCAATTCGCGCTGCAGAGAAACCACGTGCGTGGCGAACTCGCTGGTTCGGAAATCATAGCTGGTCTGCCAGCTGGCTGCCCACTTTGGCGTGAGGTTGAACGACAGTGAGGAAGACAGCGAACTAAGCGGCGGGGCCACGAAAATCGGTCGGCCAATGGTGCCGGGCGTTTCCAGAGCGTCGTCTGGCGGGTTCAGCCGCACGCGCTCGAGGCATTGCTGGAATGCCACGGGATTGAACGAAAGCGGCCCGCACTCGATTTCGGGATCCTGCATGATGATGTTCTCGCCGCTAACTGGACGCCTGCGGCTCGAACTGTAAGTCAGTGCCACGCGCCATCCCTGTCCGGACGGTATCTGCCGCATGGCGAGGCGGTTCTCACGGCCAACGATGGACTGACCGCGATCCTGCCCGAGCGCATCGGTACCCTCGTCAAAGCGCCCGCCTACCTGCTCGGACGCGGCAGTGCGGCTCACGTCCACACCGAACAGACCGGCGATGCCGCGAAAGAGCGGAGACTGCGCGTCAACGTTGAGCGATGCCCTTACCGAGGTTCGATACGGATCGAACACAGCGGTGTCGCTCACCACGCTCCCCTTGAACAAGTCGTAGTCCACGCTCAGGTCGAAGCCCGGGAGGAGGTCGGAGCGAATGTTGTAGTTGAACGTCTGGTTGGTGAGACCGTTGCCAGTGGAGTCTGCCTTGAAGAAATCGTAGCCCAGCGACGAGAGGTTCAGTGTGAGCAGTCGGATCTTGTCGCTCTGGGATGACTGGCGAGAAGGCGAACCGGACGTATCTGCGGCCGCTTCGCGGCTGCGATATCGGGCCTCGATGTTGGTGTTCACCGACAGCCGAAGCTGGCTTTGCGGCAGCGCGCCCAGGTAACCGCGCGGGTCACGGCCAATGGCCGCAAGGAACTCGTCGCTTACGCGTGCGGCAGGCGAGTAACCATACGAGAGCTGTGTCTGAACAGCGTGGCGGAAGCGCTCGAACGGCCCGATTCCCGGATACAGCCGGAAGAACGTTGGTGAAACGCTCGCACCGTACACGAGTCGCTTTGACTGTGAAACGAACTGCGTTCCCGTGCGCTCACTCCGCACCATGAATCCCGCGCCTGATTCAACATTCTGCAGGCTCACCGACGGCACGAAGTTCCACGATCCCTGAAGCAGGGTTGGCAGGGAGAATGACGTTTGCCAGTCGAGTGCGGTGAAATACGTTCTGGAGTATAGGCGCTGCTCGAATCCCGTTGGGGAGAGCGTATCCACTACCTGCACCAGCTGCGGGAAATTGTCTTCCGAGTCCCTGAGGGAGAACGTGTTCTGCAGGTCCCAGCCGAAAATCCGGAGCGGGGTACCGAAGGTGAACTGAGTGTTCCGGCGATCACCCTGCACCATCAGCGTGTCAACGCCGCCACCGGCCTGCGGAAGAAGTTGCATTCCCGAGCGACCGCTGAGCTGCTCGTCCAGCGTGAGGCTGTTCGTGAGGCTGATCCGCGGATTCCATACCAGCCAGTCGCCTACCGAGAGCGGCGTGGAAGACAGGGAAAAGTTGGGGAACTGTATGTCCTTCGCGTCCCTACCGGGATACTGCGCCGCCGTACCGCCGAGGCTGTAGGTGAAAGGACCTCGCGTCTGCTGAAAGTTCGCGTTGGAGCGGATGGTGGCGAGCGAGATTCCCGGGTGCAGCGCATTGTCCCGCTGGATGGTGGTGTTGGTGGTGTAATTGAGGTTGAAGTTGAGGCTCGTGTTCGATGAGAACCGCTGACGGTGCCCCCACGAGAACTGCTGCATCTTCGTGCCGTCGTTCTGCGTGGTGTAGGCAAGCCCCACGTCACCGGACATGAAACGATCCAGCCATGTATAGCGAAGCTGCCCCGTGAAGCGCATGTAGCCCGGGTCGCCACTCGTTGGGCGGGCGCCCGAGCGCCAGTCCATCCACGTTTTCGCGTCCATGTAGTCATTGAGCGCGAAGTAGTAGCCGATGTTGTCTACCGATCGGCGATAATCGCTGCCCGAACGAATGAACGTTGACACACCTAGCCGGGGCGCGAGAAAGCCGCTACGTCGCCCGCGTCTGAGGTCCTGGAAGAAAAACGGGAACCACGCCACCGGCACACCTTCCACGTACATCACCGCAGGCCTGCCGACCAGAAGCCTGTCCTGAATGACCTTTACGTTCCGCGCCTCGAAGTGGTAGTGAGGCACCTCCAGGTCGCACGTGGTGAAGTGGCTGTCGTGTGCGTAGAAGCGCGAGCCGCTGGTACCGGTGGTATCTCCCACGATCGCAGCCTGCTCGCCGCAGACGAACCAGTTCTGACCCGCGTTCTCCACCGTGGTACACAGGTTGGTTACCAGTCCCTGCCGCCGCGCTACGTCATACACCAGCCTTCCACGCGCAACTATGCTCTGCGTGGGATCCTTCAGGTACACGGTATCGCCGCGAACCTCCACCACCTGCGTGGAGTCGTTGAAGCGGATTGAGTCACCAACAACTAGTGTGGAGTCGCCGCGGTCCACCGCAGCTCGTTCACTGCTGTCGCCGCGCAGGAGGAGTGTGTTCGTGCGCGCGTCCAGGCCAACGTACGATCCCTGGTAGCGAGTGACGGTATAACCGAGCCTCGACATGAGGCTTTGCATCACCGAGTCAGCAGGCACCCAGTCTACCTGAAGCTGGCCGACAGAATCTGCGGGAATGGAATCGCGTTGCGGAATCGTGTCTCCACCGGCGCGCCGGAGTGCGGCAGCCAGCGAATCTGCACGCAAGGAGTCTGCACGCAGCGAATCTGCGCGGGTTACTGGAGGCGCGGGCACCGGCTCCTGCGCCAGGGCGTCAGGCGCGGGTGCTAAAAGCAGGAGGAACGTGAAAACCAGCAGTGGCCACGGAGCGCGCAGCAGTCGCGCACGATTGCCCGCCGCACGATGGCCGGTTCCCATGAGCCTCACGCCACGGCACCCGCGGCATCGTCTGCCGCTGCCTTGGCAGCCTTGCGGCGCTGCAGGCGATAGATCACCTCACTCACCACCACGCTGAACTCGTACAGCAGGTAGAGCGGGATGCTCATGGCTGCCAGCGAGATCGGATCGCCCCCGGGCGTTATGAAAGCGGCGAGTACCACGCAGACTATTACCGCATGTCTGCGGAACTTGTGCAGCATCTGCGGCGTTACGATGCCCAGCGCCGTTAGCGCCAGTATGATGATCGGCAGTTCGAAGACTGCGCCAAACGCAAGCGACATGGACGTTGCCATGCCGAAGTAGCCGCTGGCCGTAATGAATGGCGCGAGTACGTCGCTCTGAAAGCTGAGCAGGAAGCGCAGCGTGAGAGGCAGGATCACCAGGTACGATAGTGCCACGCCACCCATGAACAGGAGTGTGGCGAAGAAGATCATCGGTACCACGACGCGCTTTTCGTGGCGATACAGGCCTGGCGAGATGAACGCCCAGAGCTGCCACAGCACCACCGGAAGGGCGATGATGAGTCCGAGGGCGAAGGAGAGGCCCATTACGATCTTGAATGCGTCTGCGGGACCCGTGTAGACCAGCTGGCCATCCATCAGAAACGGAAGTACCGGCCTGGCAAGGAACTCCACAACCTTGTACTTCGTGATCAGCGTGAAGGCAATGACCACGCCTACCACCAGCGCCCCCAGAGACTTCAGAATTCGGTGTCGCAGTTCCTCGAGATGATCGAGGAAAGGCATCTCGGCGCCTGAAGCTGTCTGCGCCATACTGGTGGGCCTGGGTATCAGGGTCAGTTCGACGGCAGGCGCGAACGCGCCAGCGTCGCCGCGTCGGAACGCGGATACTGCTCCACCACATCGCGGAAGATTGCTTCCGCTTCCTGCGAGCGGCCCTGGTCTTCCAGGAAGACGCCGTGCTTGTACATCGCGGTGGGAGCTTCGTTACTGCGCGGGAAACGTGTGTATACCTGAACGAACACACTGTCAGCCGACTCCAGGTCACCCTCGGCAGCGTGAGCCTCGCCAAGATAGAAAGTGGCCTGTGGAACCAGGTCTGACGTGGGATAGAGGCGGAGCAGCTCCTCGAGCCCGCGACGCGCAGTTCCGGCACTGCCGCGTCGCAGCTGGTCTATCGAGATCTGCAGGAGCTGAGCGGGCCCGGGTGCAGCGGGCGCAGGCGGCTCGGCAGAGACTCCGGGCGTCGCACTGGCGGCTCCTCCGGAGTCCGGAATGATGGGCTCCATTCGGTTGCGCTGCTCCAGCTCGGCCCGAAGGTCCAGAATCCTCGCCTGGCTCTGGCCAGTGAGCTCCTGAATCTGGATGAGAAGCTGGCCGATGTTGTAAAGGTCCTCGCGCGTGCTGCCCTGCAGGCGCGTGAGGCGCGTGCTCAGGCCGCGAAGCGAATCGTCCATGACGGCCAATTGGCCGGAGAGTGAAGCAATTGCCTCACGATTGAGCGAGTCGGAACGCAGCCCCTGCTCATGCATTGTCCGAATGTCGCCCTGCAGCACTCTCACGTCGTTGCGAGTGGCGAAGCACCCTCCCGCTGCGAAAAGCAGCGGGAGGAGCACCACGCCAGCGCGCGTTGAAAATACGCTCACTGCTGTACCCGTATCTGTCCGCCGAGCATGTCGAACTCGGCACGACGGTTCATTTGCCACGCCTGTTCGTTGGAGCCCATCTGAGCAGGCTGCTCCTCACCGGCGCTGGTGGTTTCGATTCGATTACCGGAAATGCCGAACTGCTCCAGGTAGCGACGAACTGATCCTGCACGACGCTGACCAAGTGCCAGATTGTACTCATCGGAGCCGCGCTCGTCGGTGTGGCCCGTGATGCGGATGCTGATGTCCGTGTTTGCTGCAAGAATCGGCACCTTGGCGTCGAGCGTGGCCCGCGCCCTCTCCGACAGCTCGCTCTGGTCGAACTCGAAGTACACAGGTGCCAGCAGGGACGCACGAGCTTCCGCAATGCGACGCTCACGCTCTGCTGCTTCACGAGCGGCCGCGTCCCGAGCTGCAGCCTCGGCGTCAGCGTTGCTCGGCGTTGTGGGGGTGGTTACCACTGCGGGCTCCGGCTCCGGCATTGGCTCCGGTTCCGGATCCTTACGGCACGCAGAAAGCGTTAGGACACCTGCGACTGCCAGCGAGAGTGCTTGCCTGATTGAGATCATGTTCGCTCCGAGTGGGGGGATGTCGCGACGGAACGCGGGTAAGCTAATTCACACCGCCCGGTTCCGGAGCGGCTGTAAAGCGACCACCAAGGTTTCCCGACCAGGAAGCGAGTCGGGCGCCTGCATCGCGCGTGAGCTGTCGCGCACGTCCTGATTCTGCATCCATGATCCAGAGCTGGCGGCTGCCGCTTCGCGTTGACGTGAACACGATATGCCGCCCATCCGGAGCCCATGAGGGGTCTTCGTTCTGCCCGTCGCTGGTGAGCTGACGAACCCGGCGGTCCCTCAGCCCCAGTGCCACGATCTGGAAGCGACCGTCAATCCGCGACTGAAACGCCACAGACACGTTATCCGGCGACCAGGATGGATTGCTCCGGTAGCTCTGGTCTCCGAAGTTGAAGGGCGTAAGCTGCTCCGGATTCGAGCCGTCAATTCCGGACACGTATACCTCGGGGTTGCCGATGCGATCAGTGGTAAACGCGAGACGACGACCGTCGGGACTGAACGTTGGCGAAGTACTGATGCGACCGCGGCTTACCGTCAGGCGCCGAACGGGCCCGGTTGCGAAGGCGGCAGTCATGTAGATGTCCGTGCCTCCGTCATCGGCAACGGCGTACGCCAGGTTGGAGCCGTCCGGTGAGAATACCGGCACCATGTTCGTGCCGCGGCGGGAGTGGGGATGAATGCGAGACGTTCCGGCCTGGACGTCGTGGATCACGATGCGAACACCGTCGTCCTGAAGGAGGCCGAAGGCCACGAAACGGCCAGTGGGGTGCCAGCTGGGCGAGAGTGCGATGCCGTCACCGCCCACCGTGTTCACCACGTGACCGTCGCTGTCCACAAGCCTGATACGCCCATTCGACGTATACGCGATTCGTGTGGCGGCAATTCCGCGTACTCCGGTAACCCATGACTCGATCTCGTCTGCGACCGCATGTACGGCGAGTCGCCACTCCGCAGCCTGTGAAGCGGACGGAAGCTGGAACGAGCGAGTGCGCGCCACGTTCTGCTTGTTGACGTCATGCACCTGCACGGTGAGACCACCGGCAGCAGTAACGGCTGCCTGCACGATGCCGGTTGCGCCCAGGCGAGCGTACAGCGGGTAGTTAGGCCTGCCGTCGGCACCGGGGCTGATGCTCAGGTCACTCCCCTGCCCGCCGATCACGTTGATTCGATCGCCGTAGTCAAAGTCGCGCTGAAGCATGGCGCGTATGGAATCACCGCCCGCTCCTGCCACGGGCAGAACCACGATTCCCGGCTTGGCCGTTGGATCGTAGGTGAGTCCGATGCGCACGCCTTCCACTTCTTCCTGTGCATGAAGAGGCGCAGCGGCCGGCATTGAAAGCGCTACCGCGGCAAAGCCCACGAGCGCAAGAAGTCGATGGTGCATCAGCGAATCAGTTTGGGGTCGAAGCTGAAGAACACGGGCAGGATGTCATCCGAGAACCCGCCGGGCAACGAGCCGAACACGCGGTCCTTCCCTGCTGACTCTACTGCTCCAAGCGCCTCCTGGTCGAACAGAAAGTCGCCAGAGCGCTTGATGAGTCGAAGTTCGGACACAGACCCGTCGCGATTGATCTTGAAGTGAACCTCGGCCGTATAGCTGCGTGCGTTGTCTGGCTTGAAACGTACAGCAATCTGCCGTACAACGTTTTCCAGATAAGCCGGGTAGGGAAAGTCGATCCCTCGCAGCTGAACGTTTGCCACGTCCGTCCCGCGGCCACCCTCCGGCCCGCCACCCGCAACCGGTGCGTCGCGCGGAACAGGCGCACTCTTCTCCGTGATGTTCGGTGTCGCGCGCTGCGGCGGTCGCTCCGCCGGGGCCTTTTCCGAGGGTGGCGGCGGCATGGTGGTGGGCTGCACAACTTCAGGGGCCGGTGGAGCGGGCTGCGGCTCCGCCGGTGCAGGTACCGGCTCGCTCGCCGGCGGTTGTACCACGCCCATCTGCCGCGGTCCGGCTGGAGCCGCCACCAGCGACACCTTGTAAACAGGGGGACGCGCAAGCCCGTCGCCGGCGGTGCTGCGAACCGCCAGCATCGTCAGGGCAACGAGACCGGCATGCAGAAGCACCGACGCGCCGAGTGTGTACCCGAGCGCCGGACGTTCAGCTGCGCGCGCCCGCTGAGCCATCAGCGAATTGCCTCGGGCTCCAGGACCATTCCGATATCGCCCACACCCGAGGCCCGCATGTGTGCGAGCACGCGTGCAACGGTACCGTAGTCAACACTCTCGTCTGCCCGCAGATACACACCCTGATCCATCTTGCCTTCCGCGAACACCGAGAACGACTCCACGAACTGACCGTACGTAAGCTCGATGTCCCCCACGTAGATGGCTCCGGACTGCGTAACCGACACTACCAGGCCGCTGCGAGCGTCGAGCGGTCGTGATTCACCCTGCGGGAGAGCCACGTCGATTCCGCCCTGCATCATGGGCGCCGTGATCATGAAGATGATCATCAGAAGCATCATCACGTCGATGAGACTCACCACGTTTATCTCGGCGTTGATCTGCATCCGGTTCCTTCCCCGGCGCCGTGATGACATCAGATCCGTCCCTCTCTCACGAGCAGTGCGATTAGCTCGGAACCGAAGCCTTCGAGGTCGCCCTCAACGCGGTTCAGCCGGTTCGCAAAGATGTTGTAGCCGAACACGGCCGGAATGGCCACCGCCAGTGCAGCAGCCGTGGCTGTGAGTGCAATGGCAACGCCTGGAGCAACAGCGGCGAGATTCCCCGAGCCTGTGGTCGCTACCCCGAGGAACGCAGATATGATCCCGAACACCGTGCCCAGCAGGCCGAGCAGTGGGCTCACGGAGCCGATCGTTGCGAGCCAGGGCAGAAAGCGGCCCAGGTGGTCGCGTTCGGCGGCTGTTTCGGAATCCAGCACATAGCGGAGCGCTTCCACCTGGGAACCGCTGAACCTGGCTGCCCGCTCGGACGTGCCCGCAAGGGCGGGTACGGTTTCCACGAGGAAGAGGCGCGCTCTTTCGAACACCCGGCTGAATGGTCCCGGAGGGGCACGGCGGGCAGCACCGATAGCCTCGTCCAGCGTCTGTGCGCGTTCGAAATCAGCCATGAATCGCTCCCCCGCCCGGCCCACGCGCCTGAATTCGACGGCCTTGGCCAGGATGATCATCCAGCTCACCAGTGAGAGCAGTGCGAGCACCACGAGCACACCCTGCTCGATGGGGCTGGCCTGCGTGACCATCTGCCATGGTGTGGTGGGTACAGCGCCGGCGACCTGCGCGATCAGGAACGGATTCATGCGTTGGATGAGGTGGATGCGGCCCGCTCGGCGAACCAGTTAAAGGTCTCTGCGAGCCCTGCCTGGAGGGTCGCCTCCGGTGCCCAGCCGAGTTCGAGCAAGGCTTTGTCAATTTTCACTGCGCTGCGCTTCTGTTCACCCGGGCGGGCAGGCGCGAACTCGATGCCCACTTCCCTGCCCGCTGCCTGCTGCAGGATTTCCGCGAGTCGGGTGACCGAGGTTTCCACCGCGGTGCCAACGTTCCAGGCGCGTGCGTCCAGCTTGCCGGCCGGTGGAAGCGGACGGGTTGCCGCCTTCACCATTGCCTGCGCCACGTCCTTCACGAACACGTAGTCCCGCGTTTGCGAACCATCGCCGAACACGGTGAGTGCGGTATTCGTGAGTATGCGATTACAGAAAATGGCTACGACACCAGCTTCGCCGTGCGGATCCTGCCTGGGCCCGTATACGTTCGCGAAGCGAAGGACACCTGTTTCAAGTCCGTGCAGCCGGCCGTAGTAAGCCAGGTAGTACTCCGCAGCCAGCTTTGCGATCCCGTAAGGCGACTCCGGGTCCTTGGCGAACAATTCGTCGTTCGGCGGCGTGACGAAGTCTCCGTACAGGGCACCGCCGGTGGATGCGAAGAGAACGCGTGGCGGAACGGCTGCAGAGCGGGCGGCTTCGAGCAGGTTGGTGGTGCCCACCACGTTGACCGTGGCGTCGTAGGCCGGATCTGCTACGCTCTTGCGCACGTCGATCTGTGCAGCCAGGTGCGCCATCACGTTGAAGCCTCCGCTTCGCACGACGTCGGCGGCCTCGGGACTCGTTATGCTCGCCTCATACAGCTTCACACCCGGCGGCAGGTTCGACCTCTTTCCGCTGGACAGGTTGTCGAGAACTTCGACGTCAAAGCCTTCCGCTATCAGCGCCTCGACTACGTGCGAGCCGATAAATCCCGCGCCACCCGTTACGAGTGCTCTCGGCATCAATTCTTCCGGATGAGGTGAACAGGCTGCCACGCCGGCCGTGTGGCAGGGTGAAGGTGTGGAACAGCCCGATAATGTAACTGGTGCGGGAGCACGTTTTCAGCTTGATACCGAAGGGAAGCGTGCGGTTGGTCACGCGAATTCACTGCTGCGCGATCATCGCTGTGAACTGGCGTTGAACGACCGCGGAATGCGGTCGCGTGCGCGGGCTGAATGGCGTCCAGTCCCTGTGTCGCATCCAGGTGATTCAGTATGACGGCCGGGTGCCGGTTTCGATCACCACCCGCACACATACTGAATCGGCGCCATACCCGTTCGGGTATGGCGCCGATGCTCAGCGTTCCTGGCTGCGGAGGTCAGTTGCCGCGCGCAGACCGTCTCGCGACCGTGCCCTCGGAGATGGCTCCGTGCTCCATGTTCAGGAGCAACGCGGTTACGCCGTGCGTTCCGCTGCGTACCACGATCGCCTCACCCAGCTCCTCTTCGGGAAGCGTGACGCCATACCTGGTGTCTTCCTTTGCGGTGCGAACGAGGGTGATTCGATCTCCGGGGGAATAGGTGGTGCCCTCGAACTGCTCCAGCACCATCCACTGCAGCACACCTGGAAGTGCCGGTGCTCCCGGACGCCAGGCTACGCGCGCTCCGACAGGCTCCGAAACGGGCGACGGATTCGGCGTAGCGGGCGGCACGTTCTCCATGCTGAGCAGGTGCTGGCCCACGCGCATCGGGGCGAACTGCTCCACCACGCGAGCAGTGGCTGCCTGTCCGTCGGCCGCACGCTCGATCCGGACGACGCCGGTGGGAAGCATCACGATGCCGCCGCCGGGAAGGGTTGCCACAGAGTCCACGACCACGAAGCTCATGCCGAGGCTTGCTCCGCCCGGCGGCACCACGTAGATGCGATCCTGGAACTGAATCTGGTCGGTTTTGGCGAAAGAGGGCGAGTCGAAGTGCCCCGAGGTGCCCACGACCTGGCCACGGATCATCGGTCCGGTGGGCGAAAACACGATCGGTGCCGCTCGGAATTCGCCGGGGAGCACGCTGGAAGAGGCAATGGCTCGCTCACTTGCGGAAGCCGGCGTGCCCTGAGCCGCACTTGTTGCGGCAGGAACGCTGAGCGCGAGGAGGAGCGCTGGCGCGAGCGTGCGCCACGCAAACGTCGTTCGATGAATCATCGGAAGCGCTGGTGAGGGAGATAGGCACTCGACGTGGCCACGACGCGTCGTTTGAGTGACGCGAGCGGTCCACGAACGCATTGATGACGATCAAGGGGCACCGCGAGTCATTTCGCGGTGCCCCCAACCTTCTCTACCGGCCGTGCACCAGGGAACCGCAGAGGTGCCGGGCGGCACCTCCGATGCCACGGCGGCCTAGAACGGCAGGTCGTCGTCCTCGTCCTCGAGCGCTCCCGGGAAGTCTTCGAAGTCGCCGCCACCGTCACCGCCACCGGTCGATGCGCTCCGCGCCGGAGCCGACCGCGACCGACTCGGCGCCTGATCAGAGTCCCCACCGCTCCTGCCTGAGAGCATGATCAGCTCACGGACATTGATCTCCGTCGAATAGCGCGTCTGCCCCTCCTTGTCCTGCCACTGGCGGTACTCCACCGATCCCTCCACGTAGAGCTTGTCGCCCTTCTTGACGTAACGCTCCACGATATCGGCCAGCTGCGAGAACTTGGTGTTCCACACTACACAGCGATGCCACTCTGTCTTCTCCTGCCGGTCGTTCCCCTGCCCCCAGCTGCGGCTGGTTGCGAGCGAGAAGGTTGCTACACGACCTCCGTTCGAAGTTGAACGAACCTCCGGATCATTACCGAGGTTTCCGATCAACTGAACCTTATTCAAGCTGCGACTCACGATTGCCTCCTGTCCTGGTCTCCGACTACGCGGTTGGTCGGACGGGAACGTAACAGGCGCCTCTGCCGGCCGCGGACCCAATCCACTCCCCTCGAATTCTTCCCATGCACTCTTTACGCTCCTCAGGCGCCTCGAAGCTCGCCATCCTGCGGTGATGCGTCTGTAGCAACTCGCAAATCTGCTGGCACAAGCGATCTCCGAAGCACAATCGCGTCCTCAGGCGGATTCCGGTAGTAGCCACTCCGCCTGCCAATCTTGCTGAACCTTCTGCTCGCATACAGCCTGCGGGCCGCGGTATTCGATTCGCGAACTTCCAGGTATACGGACTCCACACCACGGGCCTGGCTCTCGTGCAGCGCTGAGTCCAGCAGCTTCGCACCAATCCCCAGCCCGCGATACTCGCTGCCTACCGCGATGTTCGCAATCTCCGCTTCGTCACCCACCACAATCTCCACTACGTAACCCACCACCTCGTCGTGCAGCTCGGCCACCGCAAACCACACCACGCTTCGCGCCAACTGTGCCTGAAACGCTTCGGCCGGCCACGGATCGGCGAAGGCTGCTGACTCGATCACTGAAACGGCATCGATGTCAGCCAATGTGGCCAGCCTGACGACAACCGCGGCCCGAGCCGCCCGCCCGGCATCACCGGTGCCACCGGCATTGCCAGCATCGCCAGCACTACCGACATCAGCATTGCCAGCACTACCGACGCCAGCATCGCCAGCACTACCGGCACCGCCGGCACTGCGAGCATCACCGGCGTCTCCGCGCGCGTCCCGACGAACATCTGCCACGTCAGGCACCTGCCAGCGACCGACCATGTGCAGCCTCCCACCTGGCCTGGGCTTCCGCCACCCTGCCGTAGTATGGCTCCCATGACGCCAGGTCCAGCGGTTCTCCAAGCGCGCTTCCGACGCATGCACCGAGCGCGCCTGCGCCGGGCCATACGTCACCGTGCGCAGGACCAACAAGGCGTGCACCAAGCGTTTCCGCGATGCGAGGCAGGCTGTTAGTCGGATGAAGTTCCACAGCACCAGACGCCGCTGCCCGGCCGCCGGCACTCCGTACCAGCAGTGCAAAGCTCTCCCCGCGCATGGCATCCAGCGCCGCGAGGTAAAGGCCGTCCTCGCCGCCAGCGCCAGCATGCCTGACTGCGCCCTTCGCACCTGTGAGCAGCAGAGATGATACAGCATGCAGAGGCAGCTTCGCCGCGTGCGCCAGACCCTTTGCAATGGCGGCACCTATCCGGAGCCCCGTAAAGCTGCCCGGTCCCGCTCCGCATGCCACACGTGAAAGCCCGGAAACCTTTACCCCTGCCAGCAACAGTGCCTCCGTAACCGCAGGCATCAGGCGCTCGGAGTTGCGATCGCGAAGCTGAGCCTCCACTTCGGAAACGAGCGCATTGCCGTCGAACACGGCCACGCTGCCGAGCGCGGTCGAGGATTCCATGAGCAGCGTGAGGCCGGCTGGAAGTGCGCCGGACCCCGACACGGCACCTGCGTCTGCCCTTGCCACAGCAGCATCCGAGACATCGCCACGCGGATCAGTCATCCCGCGAGCAGTACACGGTGGTCCGGATCATCCGGGGCATGTTCCAGAGCAAGCTGCACGCGATCCGGCGGGAGCATTCCGTCTGCACGCTCCGGCCACTCGATCAGAATCAGTGCGTGCGTCCCCATCAGCTCATCCCAGCCAAGAGATTCCAGTTCCGCCTGGCGCTCGAGCCTGTACAGGTCCAGATGCAACACGCTGGACCTGGGCGACGAGTACTCATGCACAAGTGCGAAGGTAGGGCTCGTTACCGGCTCCGTAACTCCGTAGCCGGCACAGATAGCCTGCACGAGGGTGGTTTTGCCGGCACCGAGTTCGCCGGCGATGGTGACCACCAGCGGTGGCCTCGATGCTGCGCCAAAACGCCTGCCCCACTCGCGAACATCCGATTCATCGAGCAGCAGGCGCCCGCGCGCAGCACCCTCCGGCGCAATCGGATGAGAGGAGTACGGCATATCGTCAGGCTCCCAGGTCTGCAGCGAGTGACCGCCTTCGCTGTGGTGCACGCTCACCCAGCTTCGCCTTCACCTCGAACACTTCGTCTCGAAGGCGGGCCGCAGTCTCGAAGTCGAGTGCTGCAGCTGCCTCACGCATTTCCTTCTCCAGCCGCTCCACCAGCGCATTCAGGTTGCTCGCGTCATAGCCGCTGCCGCCCTCCCGCACTGCGCCCTTGCGCTTCCGGTCGGAACCCTCGTCGTCCCGCTCCTGGCGGGCATCTGCCACACGAGTGATGAAGCGGACTTCCTCCACGCTCTTCTGCACGCCGGCAGGCACGATGCCGTGCTTCTCGTTATGCGCTGCCTGCAGCTCGCGACGGCGACGGGTCTCCTCCATGGCGCGCTCCATGGACCCGGTTATCCGGTCTGCGTAAAAAATGGCACGCCCGCTGACATGTCGCGCCGCACGACCAACCGTCTGGATGAGAGAACGGTCGCTGCGCAGAAAACCCTCCTGGTCCGCATCCAGAATCGCAACCAGAGAGACCTCCGGCATGTCCAGCCCTTCCCGCAGCAGGTTGATCCCCACCAGCACATCGAAGTCGCCAAGCCGAAGGCCGCGTACGATTTCCATTCGCTCGATGGCGTCTATGTCAGAGTGCATATACCGAACGCGAACGCCCATCTGCTGCAGGTAGTCCGTGAGGTCTTCAGACATCCTCTTGGTGAGGGTGGTGACCAGCACCCGCTCACCCTTGCGTTCGCGCAACCGGATCTCGTGCAGCAGATCATCCACCTGGCCACGTACCGGACGCACCTCGATCTCCGGATCCAGCAGCCCCGTTGGGCGAATCACCTGCTCCACCACAGCGCCTTCCGACAGCTGCAGCTCGAGTTCACCGGGCGTTGCCGACACAGACACCAGCCTGGGCACCAGCCCCAGGAACTCATCGAACACCAGCGGACGATTGTCCAGCGCACTCGGCAGGCGAAAACCGTAGTCCACCAGCGTGAGCTTGCGTGCACGGTCACCGTTGTACATGCCGCGTACCTGCGGAAGCGACACGTGCGACTCGTCCACGAAAACCAGGAAGTCTTCAGGGAAATAATCCAGAAGACATGCAGGACGCTCACCCGGCGCGCGACCCGATATATGCCTCGAGTAATTCTCGATTCCGGCGCACGTGCCGATCTCGAGCATCATCTCGATATCGAAGTTCGTGCGCGACTCCAGACGTTGCGCCTCCAGCAGCTTGTTCTCGGCCTTGAGCACCTGCAGACGCTCAGCGAGCTCCTCACGAATTGCCTTCACTGCCCTCACGAGGGTGGGCCTGGAGGTGATGAAGTGCTTGGCCGGATAGATGGCTGAACGCTGCAACTGGGCGATGGTGTCGCCCGTGAGCGGATCGATTCGGGAGATGCGTTCGATTTCATCTCCCCACAGTTCAACCCGCACACCCTGCTCCTCGTACGCGGGCAGGATTTCCACAACATCGCCACGCACCCGGAAGGTGCCGCGTTCGAACGCGATATCGTTGCGACTGTACTGGATGTTCACCAGCGCCCGCAGGATGTCGTCACGCGCAATCTTCTGGCCCACGTTGAGCGTGAGCATCTGCTTGCGATACTCGGTTGGGTCGCCGAGTCCGTAGATGGCTGACACCGTGGACACGATGATTACATCCTCGCGCTCCATCAGCGACGAGGTTGCACGCAGGCGGAGCCGGTCAATGTCCTCGTTGATCGAGGCATCCTTTTCGATGTACGTGTCCGACGCGGGCACGTACGCCTCCGGCTGATAGTAATCGTAGTAGGAGATGAAGTATTCCACCGCGTTATGCGGGAAGAAGCTCTTCAGCTCACCGTACAGCTGCGCCGCGAGGGTCTTGTTGTGCGAGAGTATGAGCGCCGGTCGGCCGATGTTCTGGATGACATGGGCCATGGTCATCGTCTTGCCGGACCCCGTAACGCCGAGCAGGGTCTGGTGCCTGTCGCCGCGAAGCAGGCCGGCCGTTAGTTCGGCGATGGCTGCTGGCTGATCGCCCGCCGGCTTGAACGGTGCCCGCAGGTCGAATGGCGTGGACGCTGGAGTGGATGACATCAGTCTGAATCTAACTATTCGGCTTTTGTTCGGGAAGCGGATGAATAGCCGGACAGGCTCGGCTATGCGTCTGCAGTCAGGTGCTCCCGACGCGTCACTTCGGTAATCCCCTTCACCCTCCGCGCCGCCTTCATGATACGCTGCAGGTGCGAGAGGTTCTCCACTTCCACGAGCGCCGCGCCGGTTACCCGACCGTCCGTGGACTTGAGGTCCATACTCTTTATGTCGGTGCCGGTGGAACTCATGGCGGCGGCTACGTCTGCGTACAGGCCCCGCCTGTCAAAGCCCTCGAGCGCAATCCGTACCACGAAGCGCTCTCCCTGCACCTCCTGCCAGTCTATGTCCAGCCTGCGCTCCGGTTCGTTGGCCAGGTAGAGAAGGTTGGGGCAGTCGGCGCGATGGATGCTCACGCCGCGTCCGCGCGTGACGTAGCCAACGACGGGGTCGCCTGGCACCGGCTGGCAGCACTGCGCGTATCGCACCATGAGGCCATCGACGCCCTGGATACGGACTCCGCGCCCGCCACCCCGCATCCGCTCCACCAGCCTCTCGAACGCGGACGGCTTTGGCGCCGGCTCCGCAGCAGCAGGTGCCAGATCCGGGTAGAGTTCCCTGAGCGCCTGCGGGATGGAGATATCGCCCTGGCCGATTGACGCAATGAGGTGCGTTGAATCTGTGAGGTTGAAGGCCTTTGCGGCGGCTTCGAGGGCATCATCGGATGGCTTGGGCAGCTTGCGGCGCCTGACCTCACGATCGAGGATTTCGCGTCCCACCTTGGCAGACGTGCGCTGCTCTTCGTGTTTCAGCCACTGGCGAATGCGGTGTCGTGCACGGCTGGTCTGCACGTGGGCAAGCCAGTCGCGGCTGGGCCGAGCAGACGGCGACGTCAGTATCTCCACAGCATCCGAGTTGCGGAGCTGCCGGTGCAGAGGTGCAATACGTCCGTTCACCTTGGCGCCCTGGCAGTGCAGCCCTACCTCAGTGTGCACCGCAAACGCGAAGTCAATTGGCGTTGCGCCCTTGGGAAGCTGGATGACGTCGCCCGTGGGCGTGAATACGAAGATCTCGTCCTGGTACAGGTCGAGCTTGAGGAACTCCAGGAACTCGTCAGGCTCCTTCGCGTCCAGCTGCAGCTCGAGCACCTGGCGGAACCACGCGAGGTGGCGATCCAGCTCGTCCGGCGAGTCGTCGCCCTCCTTGTAGCGCCAGTGTGCCGCGATACCCAGCTCCGCCGTGCGGTGCATCTCGCGAGTGCGAATCTGGATCTCGAACATCTGCCTGCCGGGGCCCCACACCGTCGTATGCAGCGACTGGTAGCCGTTGGACTTCGGCTGCGCTATGTAATCCTTGATCCGCTCCTGGATGGGCGTCCAGCCATCGTGGATCACACCCAGCGCGTGGTAGCAGTCGGGCACCGTGTTCACGAGCACGCGGATGGCCAGGAGGTCGTAGATCTCCTCGTAAGGCTTGTCCCGCTGCTTCATCTTCTTGTAGATGGACCACAGGTGCTTCGGGCGCCCGGTTACTTCGACATCCGGAATGGAGCTCCGGTGCAGCTCGCGCTCGATCGGGTCACGGAGCTGGGCAATGAGCGCCTCACGCTCACCGCGCTTCGTAACCACCAGCCTGGCCAGCGAACGGTACTCGTCAGGTTCCAGGTGCTTGAATGCCAGGTCTTCCAGCTCCCAGCGCAGCCTGGCCATACCGAACCGGTGCGCGAGAGGCGCATAGATGTCCCGCGTTTCCTGCGCAATGCGACGCCGCTTCTCCTCCGAGAGCCAGTCAAGCGTACGCATGTTGTGAAGCCGGTCCGCAAGCTTGATGATGATCACCCGCGCATCCTTCGCGATCGCGATCAGCAGCTTGCGGTAGTTCTCAACAGCCTTCTCTGCCGCAGACGTCGTAAGCGGCAGGTTTCCGATCTTCGTTACGCCGTCAACGATTCCGGCGATCTCGGCACCGAACTCGCGCTCGATGTCCTCGAGCGTGGCAGTGGTGTCTTCCACCACATCGTGCAGCAGCCCTGCCGACACCGTGGTGGAGTCGAGCCCGAGCTCAACCAGAATGCGCGCAACCTCAACCGCGTGCGAGATGTAGTTCTCGCCGGAACTCCGCTTCTGGCCCGCGTGAGCCAGCTCCCCGAACCTGTAGGCACGCGCAATCTGCTCCAGGTCGAGCCGATCGCTGATCGGCTCGCCCGAAATGTCCCAGCCGGGAATGATCTCGCGCAGTGCTGCAGTGGTCAAAGGAGTCCTGCCTCCGCAAAGCTCAGGTAGCGTCCACGCCCCACGATCAGGTGGTCATGAACGGGAATGTCCAGCAGCCGTCCGGCAGCCACGAGCTGTGCGGTTACGGCCCGGTCATCCGACGACGGCGTAGGGTCGCCGCTCGGATGGTTGTGCACAAGCACGATCGCCGCCGCGCGCTCCGCTATTGCCTCACGAAACACCTCTCGCGGGTGAACCAGCGACGAGTTGAGGATGCCACGCGTGACGGTTACATCCCGCTCCAGGCGGTGCTGAGAGTCCAGAACGGCAACATGGAACTCTTCCACGGGCAGATCCTCGAGCCTGGGTGCATAAACCGCGTAGACATCGCGCGGTCCGCGCAACGGCGCGCCTTCTTCGCGAGACTCACTCGCCAGGCGGCGACCAAGCTCGAGCGCTGCATGAATTACCACCGCACGGGTAAGGCCAACACCTGCCGTAACGGTGAGTGCGGCCACCGGCCGCTGTGACAGCCGGCGCAGCGAGCCGTCGCATCCCGATAATACACCACGGGCAACGTCAAGAGCCGATCTTCCCACAGCTCCGCTTCCAACCAGAATCGCGAGCAATTCGGCCGTACTGAGGCTGTTCGCTCCCAGTGACCGGAGTCGCTCGCGAGGACGCTCGGAACGCGGTAACTCCTGTATTGTAAGTGCTTTCTGGTGCAGGTCGCCAGTCGGGGCGGTCATTCGCTTCCTCCGTCTTGGGTGGCTCCGGCCTTCGATGCCGGTCGCGCGACAAGATGGAGCATGAAAAGCGGATGAACCGCACCCTTCGGGCGCATGGTGTGGCAGCTTGCCCGCCGCGAATCCTCCCGACGGCAACAACCAGCGGCCGAATGGGCCAGGAACGGCTGGTAACTGCAGCCGCTCCTGGCCCATTCCCGGTCCAACCTGTTGAAGTCCGCTCGACTTCAGGCAGTTCGCCCGGCTACCTCGACTGACCGTGGCACTTCTTGAACTTCTTGCCGGACCCGCACGGGCAGGGATCGTTGCGCCCCACGTTGGACCAGTCTATGTCGCCATCCATCCTGCGTTCCGCAGGCAGACCAACCACCTGGGCGCGACTTGCGGCAGCTGATGGCTGCGCGGGCTGCGCGGCGGCCGACGCCGCAGCCGTAGCCGGAGGCGCACCGGCATCCGTCTCTACCGTCTCCTCCGCCGGCGGCGCAGCATCTCCTTCCGGAACATCTTCCAGGATGCCCAGCGCGTTATAGCGCCGCCTGGGTGCCTGCGGTGAGTCCGACGGACCAGACGCCGTAGCGTTATCGCCGAGCAGGCTCGGCGGCGGAGCCGGTGGCGCCTCGACACGCACCTGCAGGCGCAGGAAACGCTCGGCAAACGTTGTTGCCAGATCATGCATGAGGTCTTCGAACATCGAGAAGGCCTCCTGCTTGTACTCGATCAGCGGATCCTTCTGCCCCCACGACCGGTACGTGATCGCTGAGCGAAGCTGGTCCAGATCGTACAGGTGGTCCTTCCACTTCTCATCGATCACGCCGAGCATGACGTACGCGAGAATCTGCATTGAATCCAGCCCGGGATAGCGGCTGAATTCGGCAAACTTGGACGTAAACGCACCAGTGGCAGCAACCACCGCATGCTCCTGGACCTCGGCCACGGACGACGGCCGCGGCACGTCAGGCGCGATCTCCGGAACAGTCACCATGTAGTGCATCAGCAGGTCCTGCTGAAGCAGCGGCAGGTCGTAGTCCTCCGGATCCGCTACATCTGCGAGTGACGTTTCCACGCGGCGCGATACTGCGCGCTCCACCATGCGCACAGCCTCGCCCTTCAGCTCTTCCCCGCCCTCCAGGGCAAACGCGCGAAGGTTGTAGATCACCTCACGCTGCTGATTCATCACGTCGTCGTAATCCAGCAGCCGCTTGCGTGCCTGGAAGTTCTGCAGCTCAACGCGCTTCTGAGCCTGTTCGATGGATCGCGTGATGAGCGCGTGCGTGAGCACCTCGCCTTCCTGCGCACCCATGCGGTCCATGAGGCGAGCAATGCGATCTGACCCGAACAGGCGCATCAGGTCATCTTCCAGCGACAGGAAGAACTGGGATGCACCGGGATCACCCTGACGACCGGCACGTCCGCGCAGCTGCCGATCGATACGGCGTGACTCGTGGCGCTCCGAACCGATGATGTGCAGCCCGCCGAGCTCCTCAACCTGCACGTCGTTGCCATCCGCGTCCTTCATCACGGAAGATCGTGAGGTGCGCACGTCCGGATGCAGCTTGATGTCCGTACCTCGTCCGGCCATGTTCGTCGCGATCGTTACCGCGCCGGGCTGGCCGGCGTTCGCAACGATCTCTGCCTCACGCTGGTGGTACTTGGCGTTGAGCACGTTGTGCTTCACGCCCGCACGCGTGAACAGCTTGGACAAAGTCTCGGACGAATCCACGCTCGCGGTACCCACAAGCACCGGGTAGTCCAGCGCATGAAGGCGCCGCACTTCCTCGAGGATTGCGTTGTACTTCTCGCGCCGCGTCTTGTACACGAGGTCCTGGCGATCATCCCTGGCGATTGGCCGGTTGGTGGGAATCACCGCCACGTCGAGCTTGTAAATCTGGTGGAACTCGCCTTCCTCGGTTTCCGCGGTACCGGTCATGCCGGCGAGCTTCTCATACATGCGGAAGTAGTTCTGGATGGTGATGGTTGCGAGAGTCTGCGTCTCGCCCTTCACCTGAACGCCTTCCTTTGCCTCCACGGCCTGGTGCAGGCCTTCGCTCCAGCGGCGGCCGGGCATGGTACGGCCGGTGAACTCATCAACGATGAGAACCTGTCCGTCCTGCACCACATAATTCACGTCCTTCTCGTACAGAGCGTACGCCCGCAGCAGCTGGTGAACGATGTTCAGCTTCTCGCTGCGTGCGGCGTATTCCACCTCGACTTCGCGACGCTTGTCCAGCTTGGCCTGCGGCTCCAGGTCGGGGTCGTGGTCGATCTGGTGAACGAGGCTGGACATGTCCGGCAGAACGAACTCGTTGGGATCGTCCGGCGAGAGAAAATCCACGCCCTTGTCGGTGAGGTGCACGGTGTGCCCCTTCTCGTCGAGCACGTAGAGCAGTTCCTCGTCAACATCGCGAAACCGCTGCTTCGACACGGGGAGCTTGCGATCCGCAATGTGCTCCAGCTCGGTTTTCTGCACGAGCTGCTTGACGCCGGTTTCCTGAAGCGCCTTCATGAGCCGCTTGTGCTTGGGGGCGCCAAGCTGCGCCTTGTACAGGTAGACGCGCGCCGACTCCATGTCATCGGCTTCCATGGCACGCTCGGCCTCTCCCACGAGCATGCCCGCCATCTCGGTCTGCTGCTTCACGAGGCGTGAAATGCTGCCACTCAGCTCGCGATAGCGAACATCGCTGTCCTTTCCAACGGGACCGGAGATGATCAGCGGCGTGCGAGCTTCGTCAATGAGAACCGAGTCAACTTCGTCCACGATTGCGTACACGTGTGCGCGCTGAACCCGCTGGTCCAGGGCAAGCACCATGTTGTCGCGCAGGTAATCGAATCCGAACTCGTTGTTCGTACCGTACGTGATGTCGGCGCCGTAAGCGGCACGGCGAGCATCCGTGCCCGGCTCGGTGTCATCGAGGCACCCGACAGTGAGGCCGAGGTAATTGTACAGGTGGCCCATCCACTGCGAGTCACGACGTGCCAGGTATGAGTTCACCGTTACCAGGTGAGCTCCGCGCCCGGTTAGCGCGTTCAGGTACAGCGGTAGCGTGGCAACGAGGGTCTTTCCTTCACCGGTTGCCATCTCTGCAATCCGGCCGAGGTGCAGCTGAATACCACCGATGAGCTGCACGTCGTAATGGACCATGTCCCACGTGAGGTCCTGACCGGTGACTGACACGGTGGAGCCCACCAGCCTGCGCGCAGCTTCCTTGACGGTTGCAAACGCCTCCGGGAGTATCTCGTCGAGCATCGTTGCATACTCGTCCCGCAACTCGCCCTCTACGCCCCCCTGCCCGTCTGCGCCGCCGAGCTCGTTGTCAATCTCGTCGCGCTCCTGCGCATCCTCGGAGGTGCGCTTCCGCTCCTTGAGCTCCGCGATCTTCGCCTCCAGGCTCGCGGTACGCTCGCGGATCATGCTGCGGAACCGCTCTGTCTGGCCGCGCAGTTCATCGTCCGGCACACCGGCGAGTCGTTCGGCGTGCTCGTTGATGGCATCAACGATGGGCTGAACGCGCTTGCGCTCGCGGTCGTGCCGCGATCCGAAAACGCTGGAGATTATGGTCTTGAGCATTTGTTCTTCTTATCGGTACAGTCCTGCAGACGCTACGTAGGCGGCTACGGACTCCGGAACGAATCCATGGATAGACGCTCCCGACCTGATGCGCTGCCGAATCTCAGTGGAAGACACATCCACCTGCCGTGTATCGAGCACCTGTCCAGTGATCCCTGCCGGAAACGCAAAGTGCTGACGACCACGGCGCAGGACCGCAATTCGGGCCATCGACAGTATACGCTGGATGTCACGCCATCCATCGAGTGCAGCCGCGGCATCTGCACCTGCAAGCAGGGTCAGGCTGGCCTCCGGCCACCGATCGTGCAAAGCACTCACGGTGTCAACCGTGTAAGATAAACCCGACCTGTCAATTTCGAGTGAATCCACGCCGAACCGGGAATCCCCCTTCACCATAAGCTCCAGCATGGCGAGGCGGTGCGCGCCGTCGGCGGGTGGCGTGTGCGTCTTGAAAGGCGAGATGCCTGCGGGCACGAAGATCAGCCTGTCGAGCCCGAGCGCCTCGACTGCGTCCGAAGCTGCGAGGAGGTGTCCGACATGCGGAGGGTCAAAGCTCCCGCCAAGGATGCCTAGCCGCACGTTCTCGCGTCAGGCGCCGGTGCTGTCGGCAACGGCAGGTGCTGGCGGACACGCTTCCAGCGTCTCGGAGTCCGAGGCGTATTGCTGCCTCATGGTCTGGCAGATTTCCGAGGCCTCCTCGTCGTAGCCGATTGCGCGGTACGCATCCAGCAGGCCGAGGTATGACAGCCTGGCGGCTTCGGTGGTGGGGTACCGCTCCACTACGCTGAGAAAATACAGGATGGCGGAGTCGCGATACCGTCGACGCAGGTAGAACCGTCCGGTGAGATAATCCTTTCTCGCGCGTGCCTCTGTCAGCTCGGCCACCTCGACACGGGCGGTGTCTGCGAGGCTGCTGTTCGGGTAGTCCGAGAGAAGGGTGCGAAAGGCGTCGAGCGCCAGGTCACCGTACTCGGGGTCCAGTTGGGGCTTGCGCCACAACTCGGCGTATGACATCCCGGCCTGAAAGAGTCCGTCGTCAGCCAGGGTGTCGGACGGAAAGGAGCCCGTGAGGCGGGTAAAGCTCTGGGCCGCCAGCAGATGTTCGCCACGCCTTTCCCTGCTCATGCCCAGGTAATACATGGACTCGGGCAGGAGTGCATGGCTCGGCGAGAGCTCGAGCGTGAGACGCTCGAAACCGGCCGCCGCATCGCCCCACTTGCCGCGCTCGAAGCGCTCCATGGCGACGTCGAAGAGTGGCTGACCGACTTCGAAGTTCTGTGGACGGAAGGAGCGGCCGCAGCCGGAAGCCAGCAGCGCCAGGCCGAGTATGGCGGCGGCGGCGAATCGTTTCGTACGCATTCCGAGAAACATACCCGAAAGGGGGCCGCGTGTTCAGGGGGAGCCCCCAATTGCAGAGTCGGCCGGGTAAACGGCCGGCCTCGGGCCTAGTCGGCCAGCCGGCCCCTCTCGTGCAGCTCGCGAAAATACGCGATCGTCCGCTCCAGCCCCTCGCGGAGCTCGACCCTGGGCTCCCAGTCCAGCATCTCGCGAGCACGGGTTATGTCAGGCTGACGAACCTTGGGGTCGTCCTCAGGCAGCGGGCGCTCTTCGATCTGGCTGGACGATCCGGTAACCTCGAGCACCAGCTCAGCCAGCTGACGCACAGTGAACTCGATCGGATTGCCGATGTTCGTTGGATTCGCGTCACCGTGCATGAACAGCCGGTACAGGCCTTCGACCTCATCTTCCACGTAGCAGAAACTGCGCGTCTGGCTGCCGTCGCCGTACAGGGTGAGCGGGTTTCCCTTGAGCGCCTGCACGATGAAGTTGGACACCACACGTCCATCGCTGGGACGCATGCGCGGCCCGTAGGTGTTGAAGATTCGAACGATGCGAGTGTCCAGGCCGTGGAAGCGGTGATACGCCATCGTCAGGGCCTCGGCAAAGCGCTTCGCTTCATCGTACACGCCGCGCGGACCAACCGGATTCACATTGCCCCAGTACGATTCCGGCTGCGGATGGATGAGCGGATCTCCGTACACCTCGCTGGTGGACGCGAGCATGAAGCGGGCATTCTTGGCCTTCGCGATACCGAGCGCGTTATGCGTTCCCAGCGCACCAACCTTGAGCGTCGGTATGGGGTGCTCGAGATAGTCCACCGGGCTTGCCGGGCTGGCAAAGTGCAGCACGCCTTGCAGCTGCCCCGCTACGAACGTAGGCGTATAGATGTTGTGGTGAATGAACTGAAAGCGATCGTCTCCCGACAGGTGAGCCAGGTTGTCCGGGCTGCCGGTAAGAAAGTTGTCCAGCCCCACCACCTCGTGGCCGTCACGGAGAAAGCGATCGGTAAGGTGCGAACCGAGAAAGCCGGCAGCGCCGGTGATCAGAACTCTCAAGTGAGTCTCCCGAAGCAGTCGTAAGTGAACCCCATGCGCTGAAGCTTGCTGGGGTCGTACAGGTTCCTGCCGTCAATCACGATCCGCCCTCGCATGTCCTTCTGAATGCGCTCGAAATCCGGATTACGGTACTGGTTCCATTCGGTAACCACCACGAGCGCATCAGCGCCTTCGATGGCGGCATAGTTCGACTCCGCGTACTCGATGCGGTCGCCGATCCGTCTGCGTGCCTCCGTCATTGCGACCGGATCGTGTGCCACCACTTCGGCGCCCGCCTCCAGAAGCTGGTCTATGAGCACCAGTGCGGGCGCCTCACGCATGTCATCCGTATTGGGCTTGAAGGCAAGCCCCCAGACGGCGATTCGCTTTCCGCGCAGATCGCCGTTCATTGCAGTGTGAAGCTTCTCGAACAGACGCCGCTTCTGCTGATCGTTTACGGACTCGACGGCTTCGAGCACCTGCAGGTTCACGTCCCGCTCCGCTGCCGCGCGAACGAGTGCCTGTACGTCCTTCGGAAAGCAGGAACCACCGTAGCCAGGGCCCGGGAACAGGAATGATGCGCCGATGCGCGGGTCGCTTCCCATGCCGCGCCTCACGAGCTCCACGTTCGCGCCAACCTTCTCGCAAAGGTTCGCAATCTCGTTCATGAACGAGATCCGCGTGGCAAGCATGGCGTTGGCCGCGTACTTGGTCATCTCCGCGGAGGCAATGTCCATGTACAGGATGGGCTTCCCAGTTCGGACGAACGGCGCATACAGCTCCGCCATGGCCGAGCGTGCAAAGTCGCTCTCGCAACCCACCACCACGCGATCGGGGTAGAGGAAGTCATCCACGGCGCTCCCTTCCTTGAGGAACTCCGGGTTGCTGCAAACGTGATAGGGAACGGTGGCGTGCCTGGCCAGAACGGCCTCCACCTTTCGCGCGGTGCCAACCGGAACGGTTGACTTGGTGACTACCACCGCCTCACGGCGGAGGCTCTTTCCGATATTCTCCGTTGCCGCAAGAACGTACTTCAGGTCTGCGGAGCCATCCTCGTCCGGCGGGGTTCCAACCGCAATGAAAACCACCTGCGCATTGGACGCCGCATCTGCAACGTCCGTGGTAAACTGCAGGCGTCCGGCTGCCTGGTTTTCCTCCACCATGCGATCGAGCCCGGGCTCATAGATCGGAATCTCATTCTTCTTCAGCCGCTCGATCTTCCCCTCATCCAGGTCAGCGCAGATGACGTCGTTCCCGGTTTCCGCGAGACACGCACCCGCAACGAGACCCACATAGCCCGTACCGATCACCGTCACATTCACGTGCAAATACTCCCAGGCAGGCGGCAGTGCCGCTCAGTTGACTGTTTGCAACCACGTCCCGTGGCGCAGCCGACCGGGCGCACCTCCACGCCCCAGCGGCAACTCGTACGGCATTGCGACAGCCTCACGTTAGCGGGCCATGCCCGCCGCGGGAACCGCTGACAGCGCAATGAGTCGTGCCCTGGAGGGATGCATGCGGGCGGTTGCATTACGCGTGTCCACCACTACGTCCGCATGATCGAGCACGGTCTGGTAGTCCACCCCGTCGTGGTCCGTTACGATAACCACTGCATCCGCGCGCTCGAGTTCCTCCTGTGAGAACGGCACTCCAACCATGGAATGGTCGCCATCGCGGAACTGCGGGATGAACGGATCGTGATATACCACGTCGGCGCCGCGACCCTCGAGCAGCCGGATCACATCCAGCGCCGGGCTCTCGCGCATGTCGTCAATGTTCTTCTTGTACGCCACGCCGAGTACCAGGATGCGGCTGCCATTCACCGACTTCCTCACGTCGTTGAGCGCGCGGGAAACCTTTTCCGCCACCATGTCAGGCATGGCGCTGTTGATCTCGCTCGCCAGGTCAATGAAGCGCGTCTTGTAGTTGAGCGTGCGCATCTTCCAGGCGAGATAGTGCGGATCCAGAGGGATGCAGTGTCCGCCGATGCCGGGGCCCGGCGTGAACTTCATGAAGCCGAAGGGCTTCGTGGCAGCTGCGTCAATCACTTCCCATACGTCCACGCCGAGCTTGTCACAGACGATCGCCATCTCGTTCACGAGCCCGATGTTCACCGCGCGGAACGTGTTCTCGAGAAGCTTCACGAGTTCCGCGCACTCCGTGCTTGACACCGGAACGACCGTGTCGATCGTGGACGAATACAGCGCATGCGCAGCGCTGGTGCAGGCCGGCGTTATGCCACCCACCACCTTCGGCGTGTTCCTCGTGTGCCACACGTCATTGCCGGGGTCAACACGCTCGGGGCTGAAGGCCACGAACACGTCTTCGCCAACCGTGAGGCCGGCGGACTCGAGTCGCGGAACAACGAGCTCGCGTGTGGTGCCAGGGTAAGTGGTACTCTCGAGAACGATCAGCAGCCCAGGGTGGGCATTGCGCGCAACCGCGTCCATTGCGGAGAGCACATAGCTCATGTCCGGATCGCGCGTCTTGGAAAGTGGCGTGGGAACCGCGATGGAGATGGCGTCTGCCTCTCCCATGCGAGCCTCGTTCGTGGTTGCCACAATCTTTCCGGAGTCCACGAGCTGCTTCAGCTTGCTCGATGGCACATCCTGAATGTGCGACTCGCCGCGGTTGATACCGTCTACCGCGCGCTGGCTCACGTCGTAGCCGATCACCTTGAAGCCGGCGTTCGCGAACTCCACAGCGAGGGGAAGTCCCACGTATCCGAGTCCCACTACCGCTACGGTGGCAGAACGGTCGTTGATTCGTGAGAGCAGCTGATTGTGACTCTCGGAGGCTACTGGATTCATCGGATGTTCCTTACAGTGCGCGTCTGCGCGTTCTTATCGTCCGTAGAAGGCCCGCACCGCCGAGGCAACCTCGTCGAGCTGAACCTGCGTGAGCTCAGGGTAAATCGGGAGTGATATCACTTCCTGCGCTGCCTTTTCGGCCTCCGGGCAGCTGCCCGGCTGGTAGCCGAGGTACTCAAAGCAGGGTTGCAGGTGCAGCGGCAACGGGTAATAGATGGCCGAACCGATTCCGCGAGCGCCCAGATATTCCTTGAGCTCATCACGACGCTCAACCCTGAGAGTGTACTGGTTATAGATCGATTCGTTGTCCGGGTCCACCCACGGTGTTGTCACAGCTGCGAGATCTGCAAACGCCTCATTGTAGAAGGCTGCATTCTCCCGCCGCTTCGCACTCCAGCCTGCGAGATGCGGGAGCTTTGCACTCAGCACCACTGCCTGCAGCGCATCCAGCCTGCTGTTGTACCCCACTTCCTCATGATGGTAGGTGCGCACGCTGCCGTGCGTACGAAGCCTCATGAGGCGATTGAAAAGCGCTTCGTCCTGAGTGACGATCATCCCCCCGTCTCCGTACCCACCCAGATTCTTGGACGGGAAAAAGGAGAAGGTTCCGATTGTCGCGAAGGCCCCTGCCGGTGTCCAGCTGCCGCCTATTCGACGTCTCGCGCCGATGGACTGGGCGGCGTCCTCGATCACTGGCAAACCGCCTGCCGCCTGCTTCACGGCCTCCAGCGGCGCCATCTGCCCGAACAGGTCCACCGGAACCACGGCACGGGTGCGACTGGTCACCGCCGCCGTCACCGCCTCGGGCGAGATATTGAATGACCGTGGCTCGATATCCACGAATACGGGGCGCGCGCCGACGTTGTGGATCGTTCCGGCCGTCGCAAAAAAAGTGAACGGGGTTGTTACGACTTCGTCATCCCTGCCCACATCCAGGGCCCGCAGCGCAAGCAGGAGCGCATCGGTTCCGCTCGCACACCCCACCGCATACCGCGTATCCGAGAGCTCCGCCACCTCCCGCTCGAGCTTCGCTACGGCCTCACCGAGAATGAACCTCTGCTCCTCCACGAGAGAGAGTATTCCCGGAATCACCTCATCCCGGATGGTATCGTGCTGAGCGCGCAGGTCGAGCAGAGGTACAGGCATCTGTGTGGCCGGAATCAGGTCTGGTATTGCAGCTGGGAGTAGATGCGAAAAGTCGCTTGCCGCACTGCGATTGGAACGCTCACCGCCTGATCTGCAACGGAATGGGAACCTCGCAGCCGGTACGCGCCGACTCGTAGATGCCCAGCACCAGTTCCAGCGACTTGCGCCCTGCACGACCATCGGTGTCCGGATTCATCTCTCCGCGAATCGCGGCGAGAACGTTCCGGTAGTAGCCCTCATGGCCGTACCCGTACACATTCGGCGGGTTGGTGTCGGCAGCATCCACCAGCTTGTCGTCGTCGTCGTAATCCTCGAACTGCCAGGTTTCCACGCGATTCACCGCGGTACCGCCAATCTTCACCGACCCCGTTTCACCCAGGATGGTGATGGATCCCTCGAGGTTTCGCGGATAGGTGAGCATTGTAACCTCGATGGTACCCAGTGCTCCGCTGCGGAACTTGAGTACGGCAACGCCCGTATCCTCGGACTCGATCTGCCTGGCGAGGGTCGCGGTCTTCGCGATTACACTCTCTACCGGGCCAACCAGCCACTGGATCAGGTCAACGTAGTGAGACGCCTGGTTGAGGAACGCGCCGCCGTCGAACTCCCACGTGCCACGCCAGGGAGCCTGGTCGTAGTACTCCTGCGGACGCGTCCACCTTACCGTGCAGTTTGCCAGGAAGATCCGGCCGAACCTGCCCTTGTCGATCGCGCGCTTCAGCAGCTGCACGGGAGCGTTCAGCCGGTTCTGCTTCACGACGAAGAGCTTGACGCCGGCTGCATCACACGCGTGCACGAGCTCGTCTGCCGCCGTAAGCGAGATGGCCATCGGCTTCTCGGAGATGACGTGCTTCCCCGCCCCGGCCGCCATGATTCCGTGCTTCGGATGAAGGCCACTCGGCGTGCAGATTGCCACCGCGTCGCAGGGCGCTTCCGAGAGCATTCGCTCGTAGCTGGTGAAAGCCGGCACGCCATGAGCATCTGCCGCGGCATTGGCGCGCTCCGGCACGATGTCACAAACCGCGGCCAGCTCCAGGCCTTCCACCCGCTCTATTGCCTCGAAGTGGTTGCGCGAGATACGGCCGCAGCCAACCAGCGCTATTCGCAGGGTGCCTGACGCGTTCAACTGGCCGCCTCGGTAACGACGGCGTTCACGATGCCTCTCGGATTCAACGGTCCTCCTCGATTAGCCTGAGTCCCTCGCCGGAGCGTTCGTACACGGTGCCACACGATTCACAGGCACTCTCCCCGGAATCGGCCAGCCTCTCTCCACACCGGCACATCCAGCCTATCCGGCGAGCAGGCATTCCGACTACCAGGGCAAATGGAGCCACATCCTTCGTGACAACAGCGCCAGCTCCGACAAATGCATACTCGCCTAGCGTCAACCCGCACACAACGGTGGCATTCGCCCCGATCGTGGCGCCGCGCCTCACCAGAGTGCGCTGGTATTCGTGCTTGCGCGAAACGGCACTACGCGGGTTCAGCACATTCGTGAACACCATGCTCGGACCGCAGAACACGTCGTCCTCCAGCTCCACACCTTCGTAAATCGACACGTTGTTCTGGATCTTCACGTTGTTCCCTATGCGCACCCCACCCATCACCACAACGTTCTGCCCCAGTGAGCAACTGTTTCCGATACGCGCGCCTGGCATAACGTGGCAGAAGTGCCAGATGCGCGTACCTTCGCCCACCTCGGCACCATCGTCCACGTAGCTCGATTCATGAATGAAGGGAGCAGACATTACGATATCCTTGCGCCCGGATTCCGGAATCAGGCTGCACCAACGGGTGACAGCGTTGCATGCCATTCCTGCAGCGACTTCACCGCCGGCTCGCGGGAACGAAGCGAGAGGATCGCATCTCCGGCAGCGGAGGCAGCGGACAGCGTGGTGGTGTATGGAACCCTGTTGGCTATGGCAGCCTGACGCAGCGTGTAGTCATCACGCTGTGCGTGCTTGCCAAGTGGCGTGTTGATCAGCAACTGGATGTCTCCGTTGACGATCATGTCCATACCGTGCGGCCTTCCCTCATGCACCTTCAACACCCGCTCGGCCGGGATTCCCAGGCCTCGCAGGTAGTTCGCGGTGCCTGACGTAGCCATGATCCCGAAGCCCATTTCATGGAATCGCCTCACGATGGGAACGGCCGCGGCCTTGTCGCCATCGTTCACGGTGACGAAGATGTTGCCCTCCAGCGGGAGCGAGTTCTCCGCCGCAACCTGTGCCTTGGCAAACGCGGTCCCGAAGGTGGTGGCAATACCCATCACCTCTCCGGTGGAACGCATCTCCGGGCCAAGTATGGGGTCGAACTCACGGAACTTCTTGAAGGGGAACACCGCCTCCTTAACGCTCACGAACGACGGAACTATCTCGCTGGTGAACCCGATGTCCTTCAGGAGTTCGCCGGTCATCACTCGCGCTGCGTAGGACGCGAGCGGCACACCGATGGCCTTTGACACGAACGGAATGGTGCGACTTCCACGTGGATTCACCTCGAGCACGTATACCACTCCGCCCTTTACCGCGAACTGAACGTTGATCAGCCCAACCACGCCGAGCGCCTTTGCAAGCGCAACGGTATGCTCGCGCATCATCTCGACGTCGGCAGCATCGATCAGGTACGGCGGCAGCACACATGCGGAATCGCCCGAGTGAATGCCGGCGTCTTCAATGTGCTGCATGACGCCGCCGATCACGACGTCGGTTCCATCCGAGATCGCATCCACATCGGCCTCGTACGCGTCCTCGAGGAAGCTGTCGATGAGAACCGGCCTGTCTTCGGAAACGAGCGCTGCACGCTCGAAGTACTCGCGCAGTTGCGCCTCGTCGTACACGATCTCCATGGCGCGACCACCGAGCACGTACGACGGCCGCACGAGAATCGGATAGCCTATCCGGTTGGCGATCTCAACAGATTCGTCCACGCTCGTTGCAGTCCCGTTCTCCGGCTGCCTGATTCCCAGCTGGCGTGCGATCGCGTCGAAGCGCTTCCGGTCCTCCGCGATGTCTATTGCATCCGGTGACGTGCCCAGTATCGGGACTCCCGCTGCCTCCAACTGCCTGGTGAGCTTCAGCGGCGTCTGTCCGCCAAGCTGCACTATCACGCCAAGCGGCTTCTCACGGTCTACGATCTCGAGGACGTCCTCGAACGTGAGCGGCTCGAAGTAAAGCTTGTCGGACGTGTCGAAGTCCGTGGATACGGTTTCCGGGTTGGAGTTGACCATGATGGTCTCGAAACCACGCTCGCGAAGTGCAAGCGCCGCACGAACGCAGCAGTAGTCGAACTCTACACCCTGCCCGATCCTGTTCGGCCCGGACCCCAGGATGATCACGGACTCCCTGCCGGTTCTCGGAGACTCACTCTCCTCGTCGTAGCAGGAGTACAGGTACGGGGTGGACGACGGAAACTCTCCCGCACACGTATCCACCATCTTGTACGCCGGGCGAACGCCGAGTGCCCAGCGGCGTTCACGCACTGCCTGCTCCGATTCCGCGCGCAGTACTCCAAGCTGCCGGTCGCTGAAGCCCATGCGCTTCATTGCACGAAGTGACTTCTCGTCAGTCTCCGCAAGCGCGGCATACTCGCGCTCCGCCTCAATCAGCTCCTCGAGCTGCCAGAGGAACCACCTGTCAATGCGCGTCAGTTCGTGGATCTCCTCCACGTCGAAGCCCGCGAGGAACGCGCGCTTGACCTGGAAGATGCGCTCGGGCGTCGGCTGCCTCAGTGCTGCACGAAGTGTCTCGGGGGTGGCGTCAGGCAGGCGATCGTCATCCAGCTTGTTTGCGGCTGTCCATCCGGTGCGTCCGTTCTCGAGTGCGCGAAGTCCCTTCTGGAACGCCTCCTTGAACGTGCGCCCGATTGCCATGGACTCACCCACCGACTTCATCTGGGTGGTCAGACGCGGGTCCGAAGCCGTGAACTTCTCGAAGGCGAACCGCGGGCACTTCACCACCACGTAGTCCAGCACGGGCTCAAAGGAGGCCGGCGTGGTACGCGTTATGTCGTTGGGAATCTCGTCCAGCGTGTAACCAACTGCCAGCTTGGCCCCGATACGCGCAATGGGAAATCCGGTTGCCTTGGACGCCAGTGCAGACGAACGCGAAACGCGCGGATTCATCTCGATCACCAGCAGGTCGCCGTTCTCCGGGCTTACAGCAAACTGGATATTGCAGCCACCAGCCTCCACTCCGATCTCGCGAATCACCTTCACTGCGGCGTCTCGCATTACCTGGTACTCGCGATCGGTGAGCGTCATCGCAGGCGCCACGGTAATGGAGTCACCGGTGTGCACACCCATTGGATCGATGTTCTCGATGGAGCACACGATCACCACGTTGTCCGCGTGATCGCGCATCACCTCCAGCTCGAACTCCTTCCAGCCGAGCACACTCTGCTCGATGAGCACCTCGCCTACCGGAGACTCCGAGAGGCCGCGCCTCACGATTGCCTCGAACTCATCCCTGTTGTACGCCACACCACCGCCTGCTCCGCCCAGCGTGAACGACGGCCGGATGATGGCCGGAAAGCCGGTTTCCTCCGCAACGTCCAGCGCTTCCTGCCAGCTTGCCGCTACACGACCCTTCGGAACCTGAAGTCCGATCCGCTCCATCGCCTCCGAGAACAGCGCACGATCCTCGGCCACCTTGATAGCACGCTCCTTGGCGCCGATAAGCTCCACTCCGTACTTCTCCAGAACGCCATTCTCGGCAAGCGCCAGAGCCGTATTCAACGCAGTCTGGCCACCCATTGTCGGAAGGATTGCGTCCGGACGCTCCTTCTCGATGATGAGTTCCAGGTACTCCGGCGTCACCGGCTCGATGTACGTACGATCGGCAAACTCCGGATCCGTCATGATGGTGGCCGGATTGGAGTTCACGAGAATCACCTCGTAACCCTCCTCCCGAAGCGCCTTTGCTGCCTGCGTTCCGGAGTAATCGAACTCCGCTGCCTGCCCGATTACGATCGGCCCGGAGCCGATGAGCAGGATGCGGTTTATGTCAGTGCGTCGCGGCATGGATGAGATCGTCTATCAGGTCATCGAGCGTGCGCGTCGGCGCCCACCCGGTTGCTTCAACAAGCCTGGCAGGAGACCCCACCAGCACCGGCACATCAGAGGCACGAACAAGTGCGGGATCGGGTTCGAGCACCGCGTCTGCACCAACCCTGCTCAATATGAGTTGTGCGAGTTCACCAACGCTCGATCCCTGCCCTGAGCATACGTTGTATGACACGCCGGGCACACCGTGCTCGGCGAGTAGAATATAGGCTCCCACGACGTCCGCCACATGCGATATGTCCCGCACGGGCGTGGTATTTCCGATTGGCAGCGACCGGCCGCCGGATTCCCGAAGTTCCAGTGCTCTCCGAACGAGTGCGGGAAGCAGAAAGCGGTCGCTCTGCCCCGCCCCGCTGTGGTTGAACGGACGCGTGGCAATCACGCGCACGCCGTCCTTTCGCCAGCGTTGCAGTGCGGCTATCTCCTGCGCCGCCTTCGTGGCCCCGTATACGCCGAGCGGGCTCTGTTCGGCGGTCTCCATGAGCGGCATTTCATCGGCGTCGTGACGTCCATACTGCTCGGCGCTGCCCACGATCACAACCGAAGGGTCCATCGTGCCTGATGCCCGTCGCGCCGCGATCACCGAGAGCAGCCTGGCCGTGGCTGTGACGTTGACATCGAAGGCTTCGCCGGGATCGGCGTCTGCGCCCGGAACGAAGGACACGCCGGCAAGGTGGAAAACGGCGTCCGGCGTGGACTCGTCCACGGCGCGCGCCAGCAGCCGAGCGTCGCGAACGTCACCGTGCAACCAGTGGATTTCCTGAACTGGCAGGTTCGCAACTGCGTGGGTGCCTGGAAGCTGCTGCCCCGAGCCTGCAGCTGATCCACCATTCGGATGACGAGTGTCATCTGCAACGGGATCCAGCGACAGCGCGGTAACGTTCCATCCCTGGCTCAGCAGCTCGCGGCAGAGCCAGCGCCCCACGAAGCCCGCAGCACCCGTAACCAGCGCGGATCGGCCGGCACCTGGCGATGGCGAGGCAGCGCCGGAGTTCAGCGAAGGAGATGGGGCCCGCTCACCGGTGGAGCGCGGCGAGCCCCAAGCCGATGACGATCCGCTGCCACCCTTCACGCGGCCACCGGTTGCTTCAGATCCGCCGTCAGCGTCCGTCACGCAACCTGTCTATGTCCGCCTCCACCATCATGCGAACCAGTTCCGGGAACTCCACGGTAGGCTTCCATCCGAGTTCGTTCTCGGCGCGTGCCGGGTTGGCGACCAGCAGGTCCACCTCGGCTGGCCTGAAGAAGCGCTCGTCCTGCTTCACGTACTCCCGCCAGTCGAGGTCGACAACGGCGAATGCGCGCTCAACGAGATCGGCAACCGACCAGGTGCGACCTGTGCCAATGACGTAATCGTCAGGCTCGTCACGTTGCAGCATGCGCCACATTGCATCCACGTAGTCGCCGGCGAAACCCCAGTCGCGACGCGAATCCAGGTTGCCCAGCCGGAGTTCCCGCGACATGCCCAGGTGGATGCGTGCAACGGCATCCGTCACCTTGCGCGTAACGAACTCCAGCCCGCGCCGTGGCGATTCGTGGTTGAAGAGAATGCCGCTCACCGCATACAGCCCGTAGCTTTCGCGGTAGTTCACCGTGATCCAGTGTCCGTACACCTTGGCCACGCCGTACGGGCTTCTGGGATAGAAGGGTGTGGTTTCACTCTGCGGGGTTTCCACAACCTTCCCGAACATCTCGCTGGAGGAGGCCTGGTAGAATCGCGCGTCGGGCGCTGCCTTGCGCACGGCCTCCAGCATGCGTGTAACGCCGAGTGCGGTGAACTCACCGGTGAGAACGGGCTGGGTCCAGCTGGTTTGTACGAAGCTCTGTGCAGCGAGGTTGTACACCTCGTGAGGCTGGGCCTCCTTGAGCGCATCCACGAGCGACGTCTGGTCCAGGAGGTCGGCGGAAACGATCTCCAGGTTGTCGAGAAGGTGGCCTATGCGCTCGAAGGCGTGAGTGGAGCTTCGCCTCACGACGCCGACCACGCGGTAACCCTTCTCGAGAAGGAGTTCTGCCAGGTAGGAGCCGTCCTGACCGGTGATCCCGGTGATGAGCGCGGTGCGCTGTGTCACGAGCTGGGTTTCCGTGGTTACTGGTGCAAAACGGGGGACACGAGGGCGGGCTGGAATCCCGTCACGTGTCCCCCATCGAGACGCCCTGTTCCGCGTGAGCGGTGGTCAGACGACAGAGGCCTCACCGCGCGGTGCGCGAACTACCTTGCCGCTTGTAAGGCAGCGCGTGCAGACCTTCACCTTGATCACCTTGCCGCCTTCAGCGATGCGGGCAACCTGCAGGTTCGGGCGCCATACACGGCGGGTCTTGTTATTGGCATGCGAAACGTTGTTGCCGAAGGCAACTCCCTTGTCGCACACGTAGCAGCGATTGCGAGCAATGGCCATGATTCAGCCCTCCACGAGCTCAATGCGCGCCATCTCGGCACCGTCACCCTTGCGGTGGCCGGTCTTGAGAATGCGCGTGTAGCCGCCGGGACGGGTCGTGTAGCGGGGACCGACGTCCTGGAACAGCTTGTCTGCCACGGCGCGCTTCTGCACGTGGCGGTTGGCAAGGCGACGGTCGTGCAGCGTGCCCGACTTTGCCTTGGTGATCAGCTTCTCAACGAACGGCCGAAGCTCCTTTGCCTTTGCCTCGGTCGTCTCGATGGATTCATGCTCTATGAGCGAGCTCGCGAGCCCGCGCATCAGGGCGAGCTTCTGCTCGCTCGTGCGCCGCAGCTGTCGCCCGGCTTTACGATGACGCATCTCCTAATCCTCTTCGTCGTCTGGGGCGTTATCGGCGATCGGGCTCGGTGGTGATCCCCAATCGAGGATCCGAACGCCATCACCGTTATCCTCGTACCGCATTCCGAAGTTCAGTCCCTCACGCTCGAGAAGTGCAGCAATCTCGTGGAGCGACTTCTTGCCGAAGTTCTTCACCTGCAGGATCTGGCTCTCGGTCTGCCGAACGAGATCACCGAGGGTGCGGATGTTCGAGTTCTTCAGCGAATTCACCGAGCGAACCGAGAGTTCCAGGTCGTCGATGGGTGTGCGCAGTACCTCTGCCAGGCGAATGGCGTCTGCACTTGCCTGGTCGTTGCCCGTTACGGCGGGCGCGGAGGCGTGCGAGCCGAAGCTGGCAAAGTACTGGAAGTGCGTCTGGGCGAGAGCAGCGGCGTAGCTCACTGCCTCTTCCGGAGAAACCGTTCCGTTGGTTTCCACGGTAAGCTGGAGACGATCGTAGTCGGTACGCTGGCCAACTCGCGTTTCAGCAACGGAGAAGTTGGCGCGGCGAACCGGGTTGTAGATGGCGTCGATGCGCACCAGGTCAACCGGTGTGCCGCGCTCCATCACGTGCTGGTCGGCCTCGACGTATCCGCGGCCCTTGTTCACGTGCAGCTCGAGGTTGATGTCGCGCTCGTCCTGAACCGTGAAGAGGAGGTGCGATTCGTCTACCAGCCGAACGCCGGCGGGGAGAACGAGGTCGCCGGCGGTAACGGGTCCCGAGCCGCTGCGGCTCAGGCGGATGACGGCCTCTTCGACATCGTCGTCCAGAGCGAGCTTGAGCGTCTTCAGGTTGCCGATGATCTGGTGAACATCTTCCACGACGCCGGGAACCGTCTGGTGCTCGTGGAGCACGCTGTCCAGGCGGAACGCCCACACGGCCGATCCTCGGAGCGAGGACAGGAGCATGCGGCGCATTGCGTTGCCGAGGGTATGTCCGAAGCCGCGCTCGAGCGGCTGGATGCGGAACTCCGCGATTCCGGCAGCGTCATCACGCTTAACGACTTCAACGAGTGACGGGCGAACGAGCCCGCGCAGATCGATCGTCTGTGCCATTGAAAACCTTGTGGATCCTTGAGTTGGTCTGACCGGGCGACTGTCGCCGGCCACGCTCTGCCCCGCCCCTGACGCGCGGCAGACCCGTATGGGAGTCAGGGTCCCGACCGAGTCACCTTGAAGAAGGGGACCGGAGTAGCGGCGCGGTTTGAAAACCGGCCGATTCCCCGATCCCGGACTTGCTTCAGTGTGGCTCCTTTACTTCGAGTACAGCTCGACGACCAGCTGCTCCTGCGCGGCGATCGGGATGTTCGGGCGCGACGGGCGCTCGAGCATGCGACCACTGAACGACTCGCGATCGACTGCGAGCCAGGAGAGCGAGGCGCCGCGTGCGGCCTGCTCCATTGCTGCTGCAACGAGAGTGAGCTCGCGCGATGCCTGGCGGAGGCGAACCTCCTGTCCCGGCTTCACGATGTAGCTGGGAATGTCCACCACGCGGCCGTTGACTTCCACGTGGCAGTGCCTCACGAGCTGCCTCGCAGCCTTGCGGCTGGGTGCAAAGCCCATGCGGTAAATCATGTTGTCGAGACGCGACTCGAGTGCTGCAAGCAGGTTATGGCCGTGAATGCCGGGCATTGCCGCCACACGATCGAACGTGTTGCGGAACTGCTTCTCGCTGAGGCCATAGATGCGCTTGATCTTCTGCTTCTCGCGCAGCTGCTTGGAGTACTCGGACATCTTGCGACGGCGCGCAGTGCTCTGTCCATGCTGGCCGGGAGCGTACGGACGACGCTCGACGGGGCATTTTTCGGTGAAGCACTTGGTGCCCTTGAGGAAGAGCTTCGTTCCCTCGCGGCGGCACTGGCGGCAGCTCGGACCTGTATAACGCATGAGACTCAGACCCTCCGCCGCTTGGGCGGCCGGCAACCGTTGTGCGGGATCGGGGTTACGTCCTTGATGGATCGTACCTGAAGCCCTGCTGATGCGAGCGCCTGGATGGCGGACTCACGACCTGAGCCCGGCCCCTGCACGCGAACGTGCACGCGGCGCAGACCCATGGACATTGCCTCACGAGCCGCCTGCTCCGACGCAACGGTCGCCGCAAACGGGGTGCTCTTCTTTGATCCCTTGAATCCGGCCTTGCCAGCCGAACCCCACGAAAGCGCGTTTCCGCGAGCATCCGTGATGGTGATCGTCGTGTTGTTGAAGGTCGCCTGAACGTGTGCGACGCCTTCGGCATCCACAACCTTCTTGCTCTTCTTCGTTGGATTAGCCATGGGTCGCTTACTTCGTCACTTTCTTCTTGCCGGCGATTGCGCGGCGAGGGCCCTTCTTCGTGCGGGCATTGGTATGCGTTCGCTGACCACGAACCGGAAGACCGCGGCGGTGCCTGATACCGCGATACGATCCGATGTCCATAAGTCGCTTCACGTTCATCGATGTCTCGGTGCGAAGCGCACCTTCAACACGATACCCGCGCTCGATCTCCTGGCGCAGGCGATTGACATCGGCGTCGCCCAGATCGCTGATGCGCGTCTGCGGATCGACTCCGGTGGCCTCAAGAATCCGAGCCGCCGTAGCGCGCCCGATTCCAAAAATGTAGGTGAGCCCGATCTCTACCTTCTTGTTTCGCGGGAGATCGACGCCTGCAATACGTGCCATGTATCAGCCTTGACGCTGCTTGTGCTTGGGATTGCGGCTGCAGATGATTCGGGTCACGCCGTCCCGCTTGATCACCTTGCAGTGCTCACAAATCGGCTTGACGCTGCTGCGGACTTTCACGGGCGCGCTCCAGATATCTCGAACAGGGAATAATTCCGGCCAAGACTTTGAGCATAACGGGCACAGGAGGCCCACGCAAGAGCACTTTCGCGCTCTTTCAGACCCTCACACACCCTTCAGCTGCAAAATCCTCTCTCCCCATATTCACGATTCCGTTCGGCCGCTCGGGGAGCCTTGCAGGGTAAACGATTCGAACTCAGCGCGCTACCCCGCCAGCCCTCCAAACGCAATCTCCAGCTCCGCCCGCACCACATCCATCGCAGCCACCGGATCCGGCGCCCCCCGCACAGCACGACCCAGGATGATGTAACGCGCACCCGCCACCGACGCCTCACCCGGCGTCATCACCCGGCTCTGATCGTGCGCCTCCCCGCCAGCCAGGCGGATACCGGGCACAAGCGGCGCAAGCGCGTCTCCATGTTCCGCACGTACCGCCGCTACCTCGTGCCCGCTGCACACTATCCCATGCGCTCTCGCGCTACGCGCCACTCCCGCAAGACGCAGCACTTCAGCACCCACATCCACTCCGTCGCTGCGCCCCCAGGTACGCGCCAGCGTTGCACGGTCCAGCGACGTGAGCACAGTGACCGCGAGAATTCCGGTGCCGCTTCCGGCTCCCTCCACCGCCGCCCGCACTCCCTCCTCTCCAGCGGCGGCGTGCACCGTGAGCAGCTTCACGCCGAGCTGGGCCGCCGAAGCCGCCGCGCCTCGCATGGTGGCAGGAATGTCGTGCAGCTTGAGGTCGAGGAACACTTCACTGCCCTCATCACGAAGCGCCTGCACCACACGCGGCCCCTCGGCAATGAACAGCTCGAGCCCAACCTTGTAGAACCGGCACCGGTCGCCGAGTGTGCGAACCAGGGCGCGTGCGTCGCTCCAGGATGGGTAGTCCAGGGCGACTATGGGGATGGTACGCAACGCGCCGCTCGCAGAATCTCCTCCCCGGTTGCCACCGCCACGCGACGCCCCGCTCACTCGGGCCACTCCAGCGCACCGGTCAGGTCAGCCAGGGTGCCCACACCATGACTCCGGCACCACGCCTCTAGCTCACGAACGAGACGCTCGGGCGCTCGCGGGTCGCGCAGTGCCGCTGTTCCCATTCCAACCACTGACGCACCCGCCAGGATGTACTGAAGTGCGTCCGACGCCGTCGTCACACCGCCCAGGCCCATCAGCGGAACTCCGAGCTGCGCCGAATGCACTTTCCAGGTGGCCAGCACGCCGATCGGCAGCAACGCGCTTCCACTCACCCCGCCGCGCCCGAAACCGAGTGCCGGTCTGCGACGCTCGACGTCTATCACCAGCCCGGGTATGGTATTCACGAGCGTGATCGCGTCTGCGCCTGCATCCACTGCGATAGATGCGGCAGACACGACGTCTTCCAGCGCCGGCGACAGCTTCACGAACAACGGACGTCTGGTAGCCGCTCTGGCGAGCTCAACCACCTGCCGCAGCGCCACCGGCGACGCGCCGAATTCCATTCCGCCGGCCTTCACATTCGGGCAGCTCACGTTGAGCTCGTAGGCGTCGATGCCGGCGGAATCATCCAGCCGCGCCACGACTTCTGCGAACTCCCCCACCTCGAAGCCCACTACGTTCACGATCACCCGGGCCCGCCTTACGTTGGCTGCGAGCCACGGCAGCTCCTGCTCCCGCACCGCCACTACTCCCGGGTTAGCGAGCCCGACGGCGTTGATCATCCCGCCGTTGAACTCCCCCACGCGCAATGGCGGCGCACCCGACCTGGGCGCAAGACTCACCGCCTTCGTCACCAGCCCGCCCAATCGCTCGAGATCCACGACCTCGGCAATCTCACGCCCGTAGGCGGCGGTGCCGCCCGCAAGAACGAGGGGATTCTGGAATGCGAGTCCGGCCGCTTGGACACTCAGAGGAGTGCGGGGGGGCGATGCATCCGCAGCGACATTCCGGCGTTCGGATGTCGTTCCGACGGGGCTGGCGGCCTCGGCCGCGGCGCCGCCAGCAACCACTGATCCGGAGGGCGTGCCGGCGACATCAACCTGAGGATTTACTTTAGTTGCTTTAGTCAAGCTGTTGTGACTATTGGCGTTCATTGCCCGCCGCTCGCACGCAACTCGAATGCCGCCAGATACTCCTCGGCTGCATTCGCCACGGTGGTCGCTATCCGACCTTGCTCCGCTGCATCCGACAGCCATCGGGCTTCTGCCGCATTCGTACCAAAGCCCAACTCGATCAGCACGGACGGCATGAACGCCGTTACCAGTACCCTGAACGCCGCCTGCTTCACACCCCTGTTGGGACCCGGGTGGATTCTGCTCAGGTGGTCCTGCACCGCCGCAGCGAGCTCCTTCGACTCCCGCAGATGCTCGTTCTGCTGCATGTCCGTCACGATGAAGGAGAGCGGATCACCGGCAGTTACCTCGCTCTCGGTCTCGAAGCGCACGGCGTCGTTCTCCATCTGCTCCACGCGCCGCGCGTCTTCCGTGCGCGCCTCGGCAAGGAAGTAGGTCTCGTAGCCGCGAGCGGAGCCTGCATTGTTCCAGCCGGGATTTGCCGCGTTCACGTGGATGGACAGAAACAGGTCGCCCTTCTCCCGGTTCGCGATGCGCCCGCGATCGGACAGCGCGATGAGTGTGTCCCGCGTGCGCGTCATGATTACCCGGTAGCCCCGATCCTTGAGCTCCGCCGCTACCAGCCGGCTCACCGCCAGGGTGATGTTCTTCTCGTAAATGCGCGGTGCACCCCTGCCAATCGGCCCGGACATTCCGTTGTCCACTCCGCCATGGCCGGCGTCTACCACGATCGTGTACTGCCTGTTGCCCGGCGTATTCACGCCGCGGCTGGCCGCAGCGGTCGAGCGGTACGTCGGTGGCCCGGTGCGGGCACCCTCCCCGCGAATGGTTGGCAGAACAGTGGTACCACCCGGCTCCGGATCACCGGCCACGGGCGATAGCGTTCCTCTCTGCGGCGGCCGCCTGTCCGGCTGTGCGGACTCGGCGGATGCAGGTGGGGATGCCTCCGATGCCGACGCAACGCGCATCGGCGCATGCAGGAGCCTGGTGGACGCGTCCCAGCGAATTTCCGGCAGCACGCTCGGCAGAACCTCGCGAGCGAACTGCGTGGGTACCATGAGCGAGCCAGCTTTAAGCCTGGGCGCATGAGCGAGCGGGTGCACCACGTCGCCGGACCGGGCGAAGGGCAGCCCGTCTACCAGCTCCACAACCTGGCTGCCCACCTGGAAGTTGAACCGCGAGTTCGGGAGGGCGTTCACAAGGCCGTCCAGCGCGAGCGCCAGCGGGCCAACCGCCACAGCCGGTAACGTGCCGCTCTCGGTACGCTCCACCGCGATCGCCACCCTCGCCGAGGAGGACGTGACCACCGCAAGGGAATCCGGGACGCCTGCCTGGGGGGCCAGTATCGACTGCAGCAGCAGTGTGCCGATCAGGATCATCCGAAGGTGGTGCTCATCATCTGGTACGCAGCGCGCGCTCCATGTCGCGCTGGTCGTCACGACGGCGGGCATCTTCCCGTTTGTCGTGCAGCTTCTTGCCCTTTGCGAGTGCCAGCCGCACCTTCGCAACCCCGTTGCGGAAGTAGAGTTCCAGCGGCACCAGCGTAAGCCCCTGACGCTCAACAGCCCCGATCAGCTTCCGAATCTCCTTCCGGTGCAGCAGCAGCTTGCGCGTTCGGGTTGGATCGTGCGCAAAGTGGCTGGCCTGATCGTAAGGCGACACGTGCATGTTCAGCAGGAACACCTCTCCGTCTCGAACGATTCCGAAGGCATCCGTGATGTTCGCGCGCTTGGCACGAAGGGACTTGACCTCCGAGCCCTTGAGCACGATTCCGCACTCGAAAGTGTCAAGGATCGCATACTCGTGACGTGCCTTTCGGTTCTGCGCAACCGGGATTATCTCGGACTTGGATTCCTCGCCTTTGGACATCACGGAGGGAGCAGGACATGGCGCGAGCCGCAAGCGCCGAGCTCACTGGCCGAACTGAGCCATGGCAAGGCGGAAGTGTTGAACTGTTCCCAAGTTAGACGTACACCCGCGTTGGCTGCAACTTGCGCGCGACGTTGACTTGTTCGCCAGTCACCTGTAGTATTCGCGCTCTGCCGAAGTGGTGGAATTGGTAGACGCGCTGCGTTCAGGGCGCAGTGGGCGCAAGCCCGTGGGGGTTCGAGTCCCCCCTTCGGCACTCCAGTACAAATGAGGCCTCGCGAGTCAGCTCGCGAGGCCTCATTTGCGTTCAGCGCCCCCCTCCTCCGCCTGTCCCGCGCCCCAGTGAAGAGGGCCTTACGTTCTCGGGGAGTGCCGCCTGGCCAAACGCCTTACGCAGCTCTGCGTTCGTGTTGGTCAGGAAGTCCGCCACCGCGTTCGCCAGGTGCGCCACCACTTCCTGTCCCCATTCCCGCTCTCCCCCGGCAAACCGGAGCAGTTCCTGGGCAATCCGTTCTGACGTTGCCGTACCGGGCCTGCGCTCACGCACCGCCTCGCCGTATGCACTGAGGCGCTGGTTGAACTGGCGTTCGGCAAGGCCCACGCGGTCGCTCGCAATGGCCGGGTCCCGCCGAAATGCCTCCGCAAGTGCTCCCGCCACGAGCGACGCCGTTCGGTCATCCAGCGCATCCCTCTCTGCGGCCAGCAGACCCAGCGCTCGACGGGCGTACCGCAACTCCCACCGCGCGTGGTCCAGGTCACCGCCCGTGGCGGTTGCCGCGAGCCATTCGGTTAGTTCGGGATTGGGGTCGTTGCTGAGGGCGGCTGCATAGGCTGCAGCCTTTGCGCGTACCTCGCGGTCGGACCTCCACCTCTCCAGGAACGGCACTAAAGCCGGCGCCTGGCCGCTTAGTTGGCTGTCGCCGACTGCGACGCGCGCCGAGCGAGCTTCACCGGCTCGGGTGCGCTGAGGCCCACCGTGGCTCGCACCTCGGATTCCTGCTTCATGAGGTCGGACAGCCTGACTCCCTCCAGCACGTCGTCAATTCTCTGCTGCAGAAGGATCCACACCGGGCGAATGCTGCAGTCGTGCGCGGCGGAACAGCGCGCCTCACCCACCGGATGGGTTACGCAATGCAGATCGAAGGTGGTGAGCTCGGACGCGGCAATCACATCTCGCACGCTGATGTCCCGCGGCGTTTTGGCCAGCCTGTAGCCTCCCTTGGCACCGCGCGTGGAGCTGATCAGCCCTGCGCGCCGAAGTCGCAGGAGAATCTGCTCCACGTAGTCAGGAGGCAACTGCTCACGAGTAGCGATCTCGCGACCGGATACCGGTCCCTCTTCCTCGCGGTGCGCCAGATGAAGCGCGCAGATCAAGCCGTACTCGGCCCAGGTCGTGATACGCACGTCCGGAGTGTAGGCTCCGGACGCCGAGTGAACAAGGGCGGATACCCGCCGGACGGGCGATCTTCCGCTCTGACCGATCGGATTCCGCAGCGTTTGGCACTACGGCACAGGCCCCGGCGCAGTCCATGCGCCGGGGCCTGTGATCCCAATACAGGTTACGGGCGCCGATTACGCACCCGGTACGCCGATCTCCGTCATCTTCCGGAGATCCAGAACCTCATCCGCACGCTCTGGCGGCAGAACTCCGTCGCGCTTCACCATCTCGCGAATGAGCACGCCTTCCTTCACCGACGCCTTGCTGATCTCGGCAGACTTCGCGTAGCCGATGTGCGGCATGAGAGCCGTGGCGAGAGCTGCCGAACGCTCCACCCAGTAGGAGCACATTTCCTCATTCGCCTGGATTCCCTTCACGCAGCGATCTGCAAGCGTGTTCGCCGTATTCGTCAGGATGCGCATGGACAGCAGCACGTTATGCGCGATCACCGGCATCATCACGTTCAGCTCCAGCTGTCCATGCTCGGCAGAGATGGCAACGGCGGTGTCGCATCCCATTACCTGGAAGCACACCTGGTTCACCATTTCCGGAATGGACGGGTTGATCTTTCCGGGCATGATGGACGAACCCGGCTGCACGGCGGGAAGCGTGATCTCGTCAATTCCGGTGCGCGGCCCCATGACCATCAGTCGCAGGTCGCTCGCAATCTTGCTCAGGTCAATTGCCAGGCCTCGCAACGTGGCGCTGAATGCTGCCGCGTCTCCCATGCTCTGCATGAGTTGAATGCGATCCTCGCCCACGCGCACGTTCAGGCCGGTAATCGCATTCAGGTGCTTGACGATCAGCTCCGGATACTGCGGCTCGACATTCACCCCCGTGCCCACCGCGCTACCGCCGATGCCGAGATCGCGCAGGTAGTCGGCAGCCTCCACCGAGCGACGCAGTGCGCGGTCGATGGAGCCGGCGTAGGCGGTGAACTCCTGGCCCAGGCGAATGGGCATCGCGTCCTGCAGGTGCGTGCGGCCCGCCTTGACGATATGGTCGAACTCCCTGCCCTTCTCTGCAAGCGCATCGCGAAGATTCTCGAAGGCGCTTACGAGTGCAGGCAGCTGCGAAAGTGCAGCAAGGCGGATATTGGTGGGAATGGTGTCATTGGTGGACTGCGCCATGTTTACATGGTCGTTAGGATGCACGGGCGTATACGTGCCCCGCTCACCACCAAGGATCTCATTCGCGCGGTTGGCCAGCACCTCGTTCGCATTCATGTTGTGCGAGGTGCCGGCACCGGCCTGGTATGGGTCAACCACGAAGTGCTCGCGGTGCTTGCCTTCAAGGATCTCATCTGCGGCCTGCACGATTGCGTCAGCGAGTCGTGCCTCCAGCCGACCGGTTTCCTTGTGGGCCAGGGCCGCCGCCTTCTTGATCCACACCTGCCCGATGACGAATGGCTCGAGAGGCCGGAGGCCGCTGATCGGGAAGTTCTGTATGGCGCGCAGCGTCTGTACGCCGTAGAGTGCGTCTGCGGGAACTTCGAGAGTGCCCAGCGGATCCTTCTCGGTGCGAGTGGCGTTAGCCATCCCGTGCATCCTCCTTGAAATTGTGCAGTGTGCGCCTGTGGGCGAACACGGTGATGTTCATGTTGTCGCGACCTAAACGCGACGGCCGACGTCTCGTGAGGCGGCCACCGCCGTTCCGAGCCCGCCGAGTGCTGCAACCAGGCCCACGACGAGCCATGCGACATCGGCGCGTCGTGAACCTGCCGGAGCAAGGGCCGCAACAGTGCCACCGGCGACCGTGGAGCCATCGGCAGCGTGCAGCATGCGTTCACCGCTGCTGGCTCCGAAGCTGGCCATCACGCCGGAAAGCACGAGCACGCCGGAGCAGACCATGCGAGCCACGCGCAGTCGCGCGCGCACGGCGAGTTCCGCACCAATGACCAGCAGACCCGAGACCACGGCCCCCATGGCAACCAGCGGAACGAGCCGGTCGAGTGCTGCAGCGGTATCGCCTGCAGCGGTGTTTGGCGCGGGGAGCAGGAGAAAAACCGCGAGCGCTGCACCGCCAATCCAGGCAGTGAGCAGGAGCGCACTGGCAAGCGGCCGGCGGGGGCGCACGGCGCGATAGAGATATGAGCGGCTCATGACGCCCTCAGGCGCGCTGCGCCGGTGAGGAATGGGTTCGATCGGCGCTCGCTGCCAACGGTGGTCTCGGGGCCATGGCCGGGGAGAACACGTGTATCGTCAGGCAGCGCCGTGATGCGCTCGAGCGATGCTGCAAGTGCAGCAGAATCTGAAAGAGGAAGGTCCGTACGGCCAACGGAGCCGGCGAACAGGCAGTCTCCCACGAGTGCAACGCCGTTCCCGTGCAGCACCACGTGTCCTGGCGCGTGCCCCGGCGCGTGCATTACGCGGAAATTGACTTCGCCAAGGGTGACTTCGTCGCCGTCGCCGTACGGCCGGGTTTCCGGCGTTGGCTGATCGATGCGAAGACCATATGCTGCAGCATGCCTGGCAGCACCGGTATACAGCGGAAGGTCTGCCTGGTGCAGGTATACGGGAATCTCGTACCGGGCAACCAGTTCCTCGATTGCACCCACATGATCGAAGTGCGCATGAGTGAGCCAGATGGCAACCGGCTCTGCACCCGTTGCATCGACTGCACGCGCAATACGGTCGGCCTCGTCTCCGGGATCCACGATTGCCAGCTGGTGGCTTTCATCATCGATCACCAGCCAGCAGTTCACCGCGAGTGGTCCCACAGGAAGGCCAACGATGCGCATCAGACCGCGTACCCTCCCACGCCTTCCACTACCGGCTCCGCCTGGCCATCGCGCAACGCCGTGAGATACTTCTCCGCCGCAATTGCCGCAGTGGTTGCGTCACCCACAGCAGTCGTCACCTGCCTCACGAGCTGAACCCGGAGATCGCCCGCAGCAAACAGGCCCGGAATGGAAGTCTGCATGTTTTCGTCCGTACGCACGTAGCCCATCTCGTCGTGGTCCACGTGATCCGCAATGATTCCGCTGTTCGGCCGGAAGCCCACGAAAACGAACACGCCGGTTACGGCGAGTTCGCGCTCCTCGTTCGAGATTACGTCCCGCAGCCTGACGCCGCGCGCAAGCCCATCGTCATCGCCGAGTATCTCTTCGACGACCGAGTTCCACACGAACTCGATCTTCGGGTTCTCGAACGCGCGCTTCTGCAGAATCTTGCTGGCGCGAAGCTCGTCGCGGCGGTGTATCAGGTACACCTTGTCTGCATAACGCGTGAGGAATGCTGCCTCCTCAGTTGCGGCATCACCGCCACCGACCACCGCTATCGTGTGACCGCGGAAGAATGCTCCATCGCAGATGGCGCAGTAGGACACTCCCTTGCCGGCATACTCCACCTCGCCCGGCACGTTGAGCTTCACCGGCGTACCGCCCGCCGTCACGATTACCGTGGGCGCCACATAGATCTCGCCCGCATCCGTGGTAACGTGAAACTGACCGTCGTCCTGGCGCTTGACCGACTCCACGTTCTTTCCGAGGTGGAATTCAGCGCCGAACTTGCGTGCGTGCTGCTCGAATTTCTGGGCGAGTTCCCACCCCTGCACGCTTTCGAACCCGATGTAGTCTTCAATGAGTTCGGTGTTCAGCAGCTCGCCACCTGGTGCCCCGCGCTCGAGGAGCGCGGTGCGCAGCATCGAACGGCCTGCGTACATGGCAGCGCACATGCCGGCGGGTCCGCCGCCGACAATCAGAACGTCGTAATCCTGCGTGGAGCTCACTTGGGCCTCGAATTGGTCAGCGCCGCCGTGGGGGGCGCGTGCGGAAAACGGGCGTGCCTTGTCGGCACCTGCCTCTTAATGTCGCGCGCGCACGCTGCTGAGGGAAGCCGTAGACAGCCTCACTCGTACCTGCGACGGCCTGGCAGCCGGAAAGTTCGGCCACCTTCATGCGGCAGGCGGACCACCGTCCGGAAAGCCGATTCAACCGACGTCTACTTTCGGATCAGCCGGCCGCCGTCCACCACGATCACTTCGCCGGTAACGTATCCCGCACCCAGCAGGTAGCACACGGCTTCTGCCACGTCCTCCGCAGATCCGATGCGCCCCAGCGGAGTGGTAGCCGCGAGGCGCTCGGCAGACTCCTGATCCATGCTCTCCGGAAGAAGCACTGCGCCAGGCGCAACTGCGTTCACCCGGATTCCCGGCGCCAGCACGCGCGCGAGGGCGCGGGTCATCTGAACGACTCCGGCCTTGGTGATACCGTGCGGCACATGGTTCGGCCACGTCTCGAAGGCGGCGAGGTCTGCAATGTTGACCATGGCGCTGCCCGGCTTCATCACTCGCGCGGCGGCCTGCGACAGGAAGAACGGCGCACGCAGATTGAGCGTGAACATGAACTCCCATTCGTCCTGGCTCACTGAATCCACCGGGCCTTCCATCATCACTGCAGCAGAGTTTACCAGGAAATCCAGGCCGGCCCACTGGTGCACGGCTGAAATCAGCGCTTCCGGTGCATCGGGCCTGGTGAGATCGGCGGAAAATGCCTGCGCCTCGGTGCCGGAGTCGCGAAGCAGCTTCACCACCTCGCTGGCGCCTTCGTCGGATTCGTTGTAATGCACGGCAACCCGTGCGCCCTCGGCTCCCACCGCCAGTGCGATGGCTCGTCCAACGCGGCGTCCTGCACCGGTCACGAGGCAGGTGCGCCCCTGGAACTTCACGCTTCGCTCCAGATGCACTTGAGCGTCACGCTACGCTCCGGACGCAATTCCGTTGGGAGTGCACGCATCGCGTACGGAGGTGAGGTGTCAACCTAGGCTCCCGACGCGACTCGCGAGGCGACCAGGGCATCCTGTTCCTCCAGCCACTCAACAGGTACTCGCATTGAATCGAGCACGCGCGGCCCCTCTACCGAGCCGTGCCAGTCCGATCCGCCGCTCTTCACCACGCCGAACTCGTCCGCGAGTCTCGTGAGGCGACGCTCATCTTCCGGTGAGTGACCCGGGTGGCGCACTTCCAGCCCGTCCAGCCCCGCAGGAATCATCCCCTCCAGTACCGCGCGACGCCCGAGCTGACCAGGGTGTGCCAGGATGGCCAGTCCGCCAGCCTGGTGTATCAGTTCGCAGGCCTCACCCAGTGCAATGAGCTCCTTGTCCACGAATGCCGGCCTGCCTGCACCGAGCCACTTGTCGAACGCCTCGCGAAAATCACTTACGTAGCCGTGCTTTACGAGCACTGTTGCAACGTGAGGCCGGCCGATCGATCCACCGCCCGCTTCGTCCAGAATCTCCTGGAGCTCCACCGGAAGCCCGAGCTCGGAGAGGCGTTCCACTATGCGAATGGCGCGATTCAGGCGTGCCTCACGATAGATCGCCAGGCGCCCGTCCAGCCCCTGCACGTCTGCAACGTGCAGCGCCAGCAGGTGCCACTCGCGGCCACCGTGCGTCGTGCTCAGCTCGGCGCCGGGCACAACGCGAACTCCCAGCGCCGCTCCTGCCGCTACTGCATCCGGAACTCCGGCAAGCGTGTCATGGTCCGTGAGGGCCATTGCGCTCAGTCCCTTGGAATGAGCGAAACGAACCACTTCTGCCGGCGCGAGAACGCCGTCCGAAGCGGTGGAGTGCGAGTGGAGATCCACGGTCGCCGCGCGGGCGCCAGGTACTCCTGCGCCCGGTGAAGTCACGACAGGTAACCAGCCTCCGGCGACGTGTCGGACGCCTGCGATTGCTGGAACAGCCTGCGCAGGTCAGCGTCGCTCAGCTCGCGCAGCGAGCGCTCACGGGAACGAGAAGTCCAGGACGTATACCGTGTGACGCGCACCTCACGATCACCAGCCTTGCCGCGCACGAAGATGAGCCCGAACTCGTCATGCGAATAAGACGTCCTGAATCCCGACGGATAAACCTTCCAAAGTTCTCCGTTGAGTTCGATCTCCCGGCTAGGCATTGCTTACACCTCCACCCTGACGTAGATGCGCTGCGAGTCGAGCGGAGGCGTGGGTGCCGAGGCGTGGGCATCCGCGAGAGTCTGCGGATCATCTGCCTCGGTGAACTCCATGAATGCCCCCGGAAGATCTGCCTCCGCAAATACCGAGAAGCGGCAGTTCCTGTCGGCATAATACGCCTTGCGCTCACGAGCACGCACCAGGTAATTGTCCCGCTCGTGTTGCGGAACGATCAATCGCTGGACCGTCATTGACATTGCCATTGTCAGAGCACGTCCTCGGAGATGGATTCCAGTCGCTTCTTCAGGTCTGCCATGAAGTGGTCTGCATCCGCCCCATCCACGATCCGGTGATCGAACGAGATGGAGAAGTACGCGCAGGTGCGTATGGCGATGGTGTCTTCGCCGTCTGCTCCGCGCACAACCTTCGGGCGCTTCTCGATCGCACCAACGCCGAGTATGGCGGAGGTGGGCACCGGAATGATCGGCGTGCCCATCAGCGAGCCGAAAACGCCCGGGTTGGTGATAGTGAAGCTGGCGTTCTGAACCTCAGTCGGCTGCAGCTTCTTCGCTCGTGCCCTGCCCGCGAGGTCGTTGAGCTTCCTCGTGAGGCCGGTTAGCGAGAGGTCATCCGCCTTGTGGATTACCGGCACGATGAGCCCGTTATCGAGCGCAACCGCGATCCCGATATTGTACTGCTTGCGGTACACGACGTCGTTGCCGCGCACTGCCGCGTTGAGCACGGGGAACGCCTTGAGGCTCTCGACTACTGCCCGGATGATGAAGGGCATGTAGGTGAGCTTCTCGCCGGTCTGCTTCTCGAACTCGTGGCGGTTCGCCGCACGAATACGTGCGAGACGCGTGAGGTCAACCTCGAAGAAGCTGCTCACGTGCGCGTTCCAGCGTCGCGAGAGCGTCATGTGGTCGAACGTGAGCTGACGAATCCGCGACATCGGCTCCACTACGTCGCCAGGCCACTCGGGCACTGCGGGCGCACGGAAGCTGCCCGGCTCGCCAGCCGCTGCTGCCGGCGCGCCAGCCGGTGCAGGCGCTGCCGATCGTGCGGCACCGGACTCGAGGTGCTGCAGCAGATCCTTGCGTGTAACGCGGCCCGCGATTCCGGTGCCGGTTAACGCCGCGATCTCCACGCCGTGCTCGGCGGCCATCTTCCGTACCAGCGGCGAGCTGCGGGTGCGAATGCGCTCCTCGAACGAGGCGCCATTCCCGCCTGCCATCGCTGCAGCCGCTGGTGCTCCGCTGCTCGACGGACTGGGAGCGGCAGGGGCAGCCGCTGCAGCCGGCACCTCGGATTCGGCTGCGCCAGGTGCGGGAGCAGACGGTGCAGCTGCTGCGGCAGCGCCCTTCTCCGTTTCCAGCCGGGCGACCACGGTCTGCACAGGCACAGTCTTCCCTTCTTCAACGAGCACTTCCACCAGAATGCCGGAGGCTGGCGACGGAATTTCCGCATCCACCTTATCGGTGGATATCTCGAAGATTGCCTCGTCGCGCTTTACCTCGTCGCCAACTTTCTTCAGCCAGCGCGACATGGTGCCTTCGGCAATGGATTCGCCCATCTGGGGCATTACGACATCAATACGAGCCACCGGTCAGCCTCGGTCGGAGGGTGCGGCGCCGGACCGCAGGCGCCTGATGGTCAGGAACGGAAGCGTGAGCAAGCCGATAATCGCTCCCGCAAGCATGTAAATGTGCCAGTTGCAGGCCGGCGTTCCCGGGTCCGGAACACAACCCGTTACGCCGCCAACAACCTTGCCGAACAATACCGCGATCATGCCGCCGCTGAAGAAGCCTGCAACGGACATGAGGCAGCCGATTCCAAGATAACGTGCCGCATGCGGAGGATCAGCCTCTGCCGATGTTGGATTCGGCGCTTCCGCGCTCTGCGCGGCAGCACCACGTCCGTAGGCTCCGTCATCTGTCGCCTTCGGTGCGGAAGCCGCCGCATCATGACCGGCCACCTCACCGAGCTCGCTTCGATCGTCGCCCTGCGTTTCCATATGCGCGCTCAGTACTCCGCCAGGCGAAGCACCGCACGCACCACATCCGACGTCTGCGGGAGCACGTAGTCCTCCAGCGGCGGCGAGTATGGCAGCGGCACGTCCGCGGCCGTTACGCGCAGTACGGGCGCATCCAGCCACTCGAATGCCAGCTCGTTGATTCGAGCCGTAATCTCACCCGCGATACCGCCAGTACGCGTGTCCTCGTGCAGCACCAGCACACGGTTTGTCTTGCGCACCGTTGCTACGATGGCCTCATCGTCCATCGGGAGCAGGCTTCGCAAGTCAATCACTTCCACCGAAATGCCGTGCTCCTGCTGCAGCTGCTCTGCAGCCTCGAGCGCCTTGTACACCGTGGCGGCATACGTGATGATGGAAACGTCACTGCCCTCACGAGCAGTGCGTGCCTTGCCGATAGGCACCACGTGATCGCCAGCGGGCATCTCGCCCTTGATCCTGCGGTACAGATACTTGTGTTCGAAGAAGAGCACGCAGTCGTCATCACGGATCGCGGCTTTCATCAGCCCCTTTGCATCGCTCGCTGTTGACGGATACACGATCTTCAGCCCGGGCGTATGCAGGAATGCAGCTTCCGGATTCTGCGAGTGGAACGGGCCTCCACGCACGTAACCTCCGCTGGGGCCACGCACCACCATGGGGCAGGCAAGAAAGGCGCGATACCTGGCCGTGGCTACGTAGTTCGTGAGCATGTCATACGCATTCGAGATGAAGTCAATGAACTGCATCTCTGCAACGGGACGCATTCCCATGTGCGCGGCTCCTGCCGCTGCCCCTACGATTGCCACCTCGGATATCGGGGTGTCTATCACGCGATTCTCGCCGAACTTCGACTGAAGTCCGTCGGTCACCTTGAAGGCGCCGCCGTACTTGCCGATGTCCTCGCCGAGAAGGAACACGTTCTCGTCGCGTTCCATCTCCTCGGTGAGTGCCTCACGAATCGCCTCGAGGAAGGTAATCTCAGCCACGTGCGCCTTCCTTTGCAGACCAGGTTCCCCATCCTTCCGGACGCTCGTGCGCCTCAACAGCGCTCTGCACACCCGTGCGGAACCACAGTGGCTCTACCTCCGGCGGATCCGCATATACGCCAACCAGGGAGTCGGTTGGCTCCGGCATGGGTGACGCCTCGGCAATGTCGGTGGCCTCATCGATGATCTCGATCACGCGCGCATCCATCGCGTCCAGCTCGTCCTGCTTCACGCCTTCCTTCTCCGTGAGATACTTCGTGTAGCGCGCAATGGGATCGTTCGTGGTTTCCCACTGCTCGATCTCGCCGGGCGGCACGTAGCTCTGGTTGTCGTGCTCCGCGTGTCCCTTGCGACGATACGTCATGAGCTCGATGAGAGTGGGACCTTCACCTGCGCGTGCGCGTTCAACTGCCTCTCTCGTTACCGCGTACGTTTCGAGCACGTCGTTGCCGTCCGCGCGCACGCCAGGCATTCCGTAGCCGATTGCCTTGTCAACAAAGGACTCGGCCGCCGTCTGCCTGTTCGTTGGCGTGGAGTACGCGTACCCGTTGTTTTCCACGATGACCACCAGCGGACACTTCTGCACCGCCGCGAAGTTGATGCCCTCGTGAAATGCACCGGTGGACGTTGCGCCGTCACCGGTATACACAAGGCCAACCCGGTCTTCCCCGCGCAGCCTGAATGACAGCGTGACGCCTGCCATTACCGGCACCATGTCTCCCAGGTGCGAGATCTGCCCGAGAAAGCCACGTGTCTCGCCAGGCGCGCCGATGTCACCGAAGTGAATGTTCAGTTCGCGACCGCGGGTAGGTGAGTCTCCCTTTGCCATGTACTGGCGCAGCACCTCAACCGGCGTGGCGCCCTGCACGAGCATCGAGCCCAGGTTGCGGATCAGCGGCGAGAGAACATCGCCCTTGCTGCGATCCAGCGCATAGGCGCTGCCAACCGCATCTGCTTCCTGACCCAGCGAACGAAACAGCCCTCCCACAACCTTGGTCTGACGATAGAGGTTCACAAGCCGCTCCTCGAGGGAGCGCGTCAGGCGCATGTAGTGGTACAGTTCCAGCTTGGCGTCACGACCCAGTCCGGACACATTGCCGGACGTGCCGCGGCGCGCACTCGCGCGCGAACGCGCGGACCTTGTTGACATGAAAAACGGACGAAAAGGAGATGGGCCGCAGCCACGGAGCCCGCGCACTTCGCGGGCTCCGCCGGATGGCCGGGCTTAGTACGCCGCTTCCGGTACGTGCCTTGGATCGAGTGCCCTGTGAAGGCGAACGAAGAATTTCTTCACGTTTCGGTCCAAGCGGCTCTCGCCTATCTGGTCCGTCTGTGCCTCCACGAAGGTGTAGTGCCCGCCCTCGGCCTTCACCAGCAGCTTCAGGTTGCCGAGCTCGCCGGAAAAGCCGCGGGAGTACAGGTCGCGCGCCGTACTCGTCATGCCTAACGTAGAGAAGTAGCCGTCGGCAATGTTGAGCACTTCGTCAAGCGGAAGCTGCGTACGATGGAAATGCTTCATGATCGCTTGCAGTTCAGGCGCCCGGATCGTTGCCAAGCTGCTCGTCTACCGAGCGCTCGGCACCAACTTCCTGCTGCCATTCCACCTTCTCCAGCGCCTGCGTGGAATCGCTGCGGAACTCGATGGCCATTCCCCACTGGCCCGCGGTGGGGAACATCACGGCAGCAGAGTAGCTGCCAAGTTCCGCACCGCGCGCAAGTCCATCCCACACGGTTACCCGCTGGATGGTCGATGCATACAGGCGACCTTCACCGCCCTCGATGGGCTGGCGCGAATCCCTGTCCCGAACCGTCACGTTCCATACGACTCGCTCCACCGAATACGGCGGCAGCGGCTCCGGCGTGATCAGGAAGGTGTAGGATTCCGAAGAGAGACGGAGCGCGGGCCGCTCCTCGCTGTCGCACGCGACAGCGAGGAGTAGCGCAGCAACCGCTGCAACACGAGCGGTTCGGAGTTGCATCATGATGCGTAGTACTCCAGGCCGAGGTGGGTGATCTGCTCCTCACCCATGAGGTGACGGAGTGTGTTCTTCAACTTCGTCTTCTGGATGAACAGATCGTGTTCCGGCTCCAGGCCGGGCGCCGTCATGGGGCTCTTGTAGTAGAACGAGAGCCACTCCTGGATACCCTTCAGCCCCGCCCGGTGCGCGAAGTCCGAGAACAGCGCCAGGTCCAGCACCAGCGGAGCAGCAAGAATCGAATCGCGGCAGAGGAAATTCACCTTGATCTGCATGGGATAGCCCATCCATCCCACGATGTCGATGTTGTCCCAGCCTTCCTTGTTGTCGCCTCGCGGGGGATAGTAGTTGATCCGCACCACGTGCGAGAAGTCCTTGTACAGCTCGGGGTACATCTCCGGCTGCAGAACCGTGTGCAACACGCTCAGCTTGGACTCCTCCTTCGTCTTGAACGAAGCAGGATCGTCCAGCACTTCGCCGTCGCGATTGCCGAGAATGTTCGTGGAGTACCAGCCGGCAAGGCCGAGCATGCGGGCCTTGATGCCTGGTGCAATCACCGTCTTCAACCAGGTCTGTCCGGTCTTGAAGTCCTTCCCGGAAATGGGCACGCCGCGCTGGTTTGCCAGCGCCACGAGCGCGGGGGTATCCACGGACAGGTTCGGAGCGCCATTCGCGAACGGCACGTCCTCCATGATGGATGCCCACGCGTAAAGCATGGACGGCGCAATGTTCTCGTCGTTCGCTTCCATTGCGGCTTCGAACGCCTCGATGGTCTGGTGTACCGGGCCCGGCTTGATGTAGGCCTCGGTGGATGCACACCACACCATCACGCAGCGATCAACGTCGTTCGTCTTCCGGAAGTTCCGGATGTCCTCGCGAAGCTGCTCTGCCAGGTCACGCTTGGTCTTTCCGGTCTTCACGTTCGTGGCACCCGTCAGGCGCGTGACGTACTTCTGGTCGAACACGGCGGGCATTGGCTTGATGCCCTCGAGGAAGTCCGCGATGGGCGCAATGTCGCGCTCCTCGAGAACCCCTGCAGTGCGCGCAGCGGCGAGCGCGTCTTCCGGAATCGGGTCCCAGCCGCCGAATACCATGTCGTTCAAGTCGGCAAGCGGCACGAAGTCACGGATGCGTGGCGCGCGCTGGTCCGTTCGCTTTCCGAGACGGATGGTGGCCATCTGCGTGAGCGAGCCAATGGGCTGGCTCTTGCCGCGTCGCACGCTTTCAACGCCGGCAATGAATGTTGTGGCGACAGCCCCAAGGCCGGGGATGAGCACGCCAAGCCGGCCCTTGGCCGGTGCTATCGAAGAGGTGCCGGAATCAGTGCCCTGCACGTGTTGCTCCTATCGGGGGATGACATGTGACGGCGCGCTGACGGAGCTCCGGGTGCCGGCTGAGCCGTTCTCACCGGAGGAGGCGTCTGCAACCGTCGGAATCTCAGCGTCAAGCAAAGCCGCGCTGGAACCAGGCCCCGCTGCATGCGTGGCCTCATACACAAAGCGAATACGCTGATACGCCGTAATCCACGCCGTTACGGTGAGGAGCACGACGATTCCCGCAAGCACCAACCCTCCGAACGCGAGCCCGAAGAACGCCTGCGGGGCGGACAGCAGCGTAACCCTTTCGGGTCGCTGCATTATACCCACCTTGGCGTCAATACCGAGTGCCTCGGCACGGGCGCGGGTGTACGACACCAGAAATGTACCGATAATGCCAGCCACGGTCACTGCAAGCATCAGGTGGCTGCCATACGCTACGCTCGACCCGTAAAACACCGCCAGCCCGCCCAGCACGGCACCGTCGGCCACACGATCGAGCGTGGAATCGTAGAAAGCGCCGAACACGGTGGAACGCCCCGTACGCCTGGCAACCGTACCGTCCAGCACGTCGAACAGGGCCGTGAGGCCGAGTATCCAGCCCGCGGTGCGAATTCGTCCGGTGGCGAACACCACACCACCCAGCACGGAGCACAGCGTGCCGATGGTGGTGATGGTGTTGGGATTGACCCGGCGCCGCACCATGAAGTCGGCCACCGGCTCGATCACCTTCAGGTAGCCGCGTTGTATCGACTCCCAGAGTCGTTTCATGCACCGGGGAGAGCGGGACGTTCTCTAGCTCGCTTCCCCTGTTCGGAAGACGAGTACGACAGGCAGGCTGAACCTCCTGTAACACACGGAGTTTCAGCCGGATATACTACCGGGTCAGACGTAGCGGGGCAACTGAGCGACCTCTTGCGTACGCACCACACCGCTTCAGGGAACCCGCCACTGCGGCGAGCCTGACATGGACATCTCGTCGCTGGTGAAAGTCCTGGTTCCGTCCACCGTACGTGCGCGAAGCGTCACCATCCCGCTGGACGCCACTCCGGGGATGGTTACCAGCTGGGTGGCGTTGGCCGGCACCTGGCGCACGAACGTCTCGCTGGTGCCCTGCACCACATAGACGTTTACCGCCTGCCCCAGCGAATTTGAGATACTGATGGAAGCCGACTGCTGGGCAGGAGCCGGTCCATCGGATACTTCAACCTGCCGGGCCGCACATCCTGAAACGAGAAGTGCTGCCGAAAGCAGCAGTCCTGTGGCAATTGCACGCATGTCAGTCCTCGGAGTTTGGGAGCTGGCGGTGGGTGGAACGTATTCAGAATACAAGACATGTGCCCCTCAGGACCAGTGTGCTCCCCCTCATTCCGCACGTTCACCTCGCTGGATAGTTTGGGCACATGGCAAATGGCTGCTTCGACGTACCTTTCGCGAATGGCTCCTCGCCGACACCGGGCACCGTGCATTCGATCGCAACTCGCCGCCAAGGCTCGTCAATGAGCCGTGGAATCCTTCTGGCCGCCGGCCTGCTGCTCACCATCGCGGGCTGCAGATCCGCACCCGGCCCAGCGCGCGCTTCTGACGCTGAGCCCGCACCCAGCCCGTCACCGGCTGTTGCTCCGGCAACGCCAGCGGTGCCGGCTCCGGCCGCTGACGCCTCCCAACAGGCCAAACCCGCAGCCGCCGCCGCTGATCCAGCCCCCGCCGCACCGCTGCCGCTGCGGACATCACTCACGGATCCGCTCAGCGATGCCGAGCAGCGCTGGATCGATCGAGCCGTTGAGCGCCTGCCGCTGCGCGAGCGTATCGCACAGCTCGTCATGGTGTGGGTGCTCGGCGACTTCACCAACGCTGCGGATCCAGCCTACGCACAGGTAGAGCGACAGATTCGCGAGATGGGCATAGGTGGCGTGGTGATGTCACTCGGCTCACCGATCGAGGTGGCCGCAAAGGTGAACTCGATGCAGCGCGCCGCCCTCGAACGCGACCCGGCAATCCCGCTCCTGGTAAGCTCGGACCTGGAGCCTGGCCTGGGACGGCTGGAAGGCGGCGTGTTCGTTCCGTCGCTCCTTCCGGCGGGGAGCGCAACAGTGCTGCCGAGCTCGATGGCCATCGGAGCCACAGGGAGTGAGCGCAATGCGAGGGACGCCGGGCGCGTCACCGGTCGTGAGGCGGTTGCCATCGGCATTCACCTGGTGTTCGCGCCGGTGGCCGACGTCAACAACAATCCGGCCAACCCGGTAATCAACATTCGCTCCTTTGGCGAAGACCCGGCCGCGGTTGCCGGAATGGTTTCAGCATTCGTGAGCGGTGTGCAGCAGGCCGGCGCCATGGCTACCGTGAAGCACTTTCCAGGTCATGGCGACACCGACACGGATTCTCACCACGCGCTGCCGCTGGTGCCGGCCAACCGCGCCCAGCTGGACACGGTTGAACTGGTGCCGTTCCGAAGTGCAATTGCGAGCGGGGTAGCAGGGGTCATGTCCGCGCACATCGCGCTGCCTGCAGTTCAGGACAGCGTCACGCCGGCCACCCTCTCGCCGGCTGTGATGGATGACCTGCTCCGCGATGAACTGGGGTTCAGCGGCCTGGCTGTTACGGACGCACTCACGATGGAAGGGATCGGGCGCGGCTACACGACAGAGGAAAGCGCGGTGCTTGCCGTGCAGGCGGGCAGCGACGTCCTGCTGATGCCGCGAGAGGTGGAGCGCACCATCAGCGGTGTGGAAGCTGCCGTCAGGCGCGGGGACATTTCCGCCGAGAGAATCGAAGCTTCCCTGCGCAGGCTTCTGGAGTGGAAGGTGCGCACCAATGCAGTGGCGCGTCCCATCACCTCGCTGGAGGAAACCAGGCGCGTGGTGGCTGCACCCGAACACCTGGCTGCCGCACGAGGAATTGCCGAGGAGAGCATAACGCTGCTGCGAGACGAGGCATCGCTCGTTCCGCTGCGCGATAATGGCGCTGCACGAATCGTAGCGTTCGTCTACGCGCCTGAAAGCGAGATCACGGCCGGCCGCGCATTCCTTGCAACCCTGCGCGAGAACCGGGACGTCGTGACGCACCGCATAACGCCTGCGGCTTCTGCCGCACAACTCGACTCACTTGCCAGCACTCTGCGCGCCGGCGACGATATAGTCGTCACGACGCACGTTCGGCGAATCGAGGGCGAGGGGCGCACAGCCGTTCCGCCGCACGTTGCAAACTGGATCAACTCCCTTGCCCGGAGCCGAAGCGCGGTGGTGATTGCATTCGGCAACCCTTACGTAATCCGCCAGTTCCCGAGCGTCTCCAGCTATATGGTAACTTTCGCACTCGCGCCATCATCCGAGGCAGCTGCCGCACGGGCCCTGGCCGGCAGCATCCCCATTCGCGGGCGGGCGCCCGTGTCGCTGCCGGGCTTCTTCAGCAAGGGAGCGGGAATTTCGCGAGGAGGGCCCGAATGAGCTTTCGACGCGCCACGACCATCGCACTGATACTTGGCTCCACGGCATGCGCCCCCGCGATCTCGCGCGGCGCTTCCATACCACCGGAGATGGCACCACATACACTGGCTCGCGTGAACGCGCTGCACGACTCGCTTCAGCAGATTCTGGACGTCGCTCGCGCAGACAGCGCATTCCCCGGCGCCGTGGCCGTGGTCGGCAACAGCCGCGGCGTTCTCACCACCGTTACCACCGGCACGCTCGACTGGCGCTACTCCGGCCCGGTTACGGACGAGAGCATCTGGGACCTCGCATCGCTCACCAAGGTGGTGGCCATGACGAGCGCCATGATGCAGCTCGTGGATTCGGGGCTGATTTCGCTGGATGCACCGGTGCGCCAGTACCTCCCCGAGTGGACGGGTGAAGGCTCCGAATTCGTTACCGTGAGGCACCTTCTCACCCACAGCTCCGGACTGCCGTCGTGGCGACCGCTCTACAAGGAAACCACGCATCGAAACGCGGCGCTGGAGCTTGTGCTTGCCACCGCACCGGACACGATGCCGGGAGCTCGCATGGTCTACTCGGACCTCGGCGCCATACTGCTTGGCATGCTCGTGGAGCGCGTATCGGGCGAACCGCTGGACAGCTACGTGTACGGACACGTGTTCAGGCCGCTGGGAATGGACCGAACGTTCTACAAGCCGGACCCCAGTCTTCTGGCGGAGATCGCACCAACCGAGTTCGACCCGTGGCGTCAGCAGCAGGTTCGCGGCGAAGTACACGACGAGAACGCCTTCAGGTTGGGTGGAGTGTCCGGCCACGCCGGGCTGTTTTCGACTGCGGATGACCTGGCCGTGCTGGCGCAGCTCTACCTGTCGGGTGGCGAGCTGAACGGAACGCGCCTGTTCTCGGAGCGGGTGATCGAGACTTTCACCGCGCCTCAGAACCCCGTACTTGGAAACCGTGCGCTCGGCTGGGAAAAACCTAACGGACGCAACAGCGCCGGTTCCCTGCTCTCGGAGCGGGCCTTCGGCCACACGGGCTTTACCGGAACGTCCATCTGGATTGACCCGGCCCGTGACTTCTTCGTCATCCTGTTAACGAACCGGGTGAATCCAACCAGGGAGAATGGCAAGGTTGGACCTGTGCGACGGGCGGTTGCAGACGCTGCCATTATCGCGCTGTTCGGGGCGCAGGGTCAAGGCGCGACCGAGTAAGGCGTCTGGCCTGTGTCCTGCGGGCGGATAATGAAGGACATGAATACCTTCCCGACACCGCTGCTTACGCGTAACTTTCCGTTATTGGCGGCGTTATCCGCTGATTAAACGACCAGGAGGCAACAGAATGAGCACAATGCAGCAGCCAACGCTTGGCGTCACGATTACCGCCGTGGCAGCCGCCGAGGTGCGCAAGTTCATGGAACAGGAGAGCGTTGCCGCTGAGACGGGCGGTTTGCGCGTTAGCGTGCAGCCCGGTGGGTGCAGCGGGTTCAAGTACGGACTCCTGATCGAGGACGCAGCGGCCGAGGATGACGTAGTGGTAGACGCGGAGGGTTTCCGGGTTCTCATCGATCCGTTTTCCGCGCAGTACCTGAACGGCACCACGATTGACTACGTGTCGTCCATGCAGGGCTCCGGCTTCACCTTTACCAATCCCAACGCAACCGGTGGTTGCGGCTGTGGAAGTTCCTTCACTGCCTGACGCCGAAGGAAGAAGAAACAAATGACGGAGTCGGCTATACGCTCCGAACAGGGAGCCGACACCGCGAGTGGGGCCCGCAGGCGCTCAGGCGCTGGCGGGCCCTCTCGCATTCCATACAACCCGCTCACCTCCCGCGAGCGCATCCCGACGGTTGTAGTTCGGGATCACGATGAACTTGCGAGGCTGGTAGCCGTTCGTATTGCGGAGATCATTCGGGAGGCCAACGCTGCCGGCCGGAAGGCAGTGCTTGGGCTCGCCACCGGGTCAACGCCCATTGGCGTTTATCGTGAACTCGTGAGGATGCACCGGGATGAAGGCCTGAGCTTCAGGAACGTCATCTCGTTCAACCTGGATGAGTACTACCCCATGGAGCGGGACAGTATTCATTCCTACCGACGGTTCATGTGGGAGAATCTCTTTTCCCAGGTGGACATCGATCCGGACAACGTCCACCTGCCGAGTGGAGACGGGCCGCGCGAACAGGTAGCAGAAGCAGCACGGCGCTACGAGGCAGCCATTCGTGCGGCAGGCGGCATTGACTTCCAGATTCTCGGCATCGGAAAAACCGGGCATATCGGTTTCAACGAGCCCGGGTCCAGCCGCACCAGCAGAACGCGACTGGTGCATCTGGACAATGTCACGCGCCGCGATGCCGCCGCCGATTTCTTTGGCGAAGACAACGTTCCGCGCGAAACCATCACGATGGGCGTGGCCACCATCCTGGAAGCGAAGGAGATCGCGATCCTGGCAACCGGTGAGCACAAGTCCGGCATCGTGAAGCGGGCTGTTGAAGGCGAGATCGACATCGAGGTAGCCGCTACCTATCTGCAGGAGCATCCGGGCACGACGTTCTACGTGGACGAGTCCGCAGCGGCCGAGCTCACAAGGGTTGCAACTCCGTGGCTGCTGGATGAAGTGGAGTGGACCGAGCACATGGTTATTCGCGCAATCACCTGGCTATCCCAGGCAACCAACTGCGCGATACTCAAGCTCACTCACAGGCACTACGCCGAGAACAAGCTGTCCGGCCTGGTTGCGCGCTACGGCTCGCCCGGTGACGTGAACGGCATGGTATTCAAGAAGCTTGGCGCAAAGATTCGCGGACGCAGCCTGCTCCCTGCCGGAAAGCGCATAGTCGTGTTCAGCCCGCACCCTGACGACGACGTCATTTCCATGGGCGGCATACTTCGCAAGCTCGTACAGAACGACAACGAGATTGTGGTTGCCTACCAGACCAGCGGCAATATTGCGGTGTTCGACCACGACGTCAGGCGCTACGTTGACTTCCTCGTTCGGCTTTCGAAGGAGTGGGGTGTCGCGATGGGCGAGGTATCGGCCATCTGCGAGAAGGCCGTCACCTTTCTGGATCACAAGAGACCCGGTGAAGTTGACATCCCGGAGATCCAGGACATCAAGCGCATTATCCGCGAATCTGAGGCTGTTGCGGGCATTCGCGTGCTCGGCCTCTCGAACGATCACGCACGGTTTCTCAACCTTCCCTTCTACCAGACCGGCAAGGTTCGCAAGGATCCCATCGGTCCCGCAGACGTGAAGATCGTTCGGGATCTGCTGGAGGAATTCAAGCCGGAGTTCGTGTTCGTGGCCGGCGACCTTTCGGATCCGCACGGAACGCACCGTATGTGCAAGGAAGCGATAGACAAGGCCTTCGATGAGTTGTATGGTGCGAACGCACCCGGTGGCGCCCGACCCGAGAAGTGGCTCTACCGCGGTGCATGGCAGGAGTGGTCCATCACCGATGCCACATGGCTGGTTCCGATGTCAGGCGAGGAGCTTCGACTGAAAATCCAGGCCATCTTCAAGCACCAGTCGCAGAAGGACTCGGCTCCGTTCCCGGGGCTCGACGACAGGGAGTTCTGGCAGCGCGTAGAGGCGCGGAATACGGACACCGCCAACACGATGAATGCCCTTGGACTCGCCGAGTACTTCGCGATGGAAGCGTACGTAATCGAGTAGCCACCTCATGGCGGGCAACTGGTGCCGTTGCCCGCCACTCCCCCACCACATCAACTCCGTACCTCATGGGCCAGGGCTTCAGTGCGTTGGACGCCATTGTGCTGATCGTCTACCTGATCGGAACGACTGCACTTGGCGTATGGCTGGGACGTGACCAGAAAGACGCCAAGGACTACTTCGTTGCCGGCCAGAAGATTCCCTGGTGGGCCGTTCTGTTCTCGGTGGTCGCCACGGAAACGAGCGCACTCACTTTCATCAGCATCCCTGGTCTTGCGTATCTCACTGACCTGAGCTTCCTGCAGATAGCGTTAGGATATCTTCTGGGCCGGATTGTGGTAGCCTACACGCTTCTGCCTCGATACTACGAAGGTGAGCTGGTTACCGCGTACTCGCTGCTCGAGCGCAGGTTTGGCGCTGCCACGCGAAGATTTGCGTCTGTGGTGTTCATGTTCACGCGTGCGTTCGGCGATTCGGTTCGCATCTTTGCGACCGCCATCCCGATCGGCCTTATCATCGGTCCCGCAGTTCCTGCCGAGTACGTGGGGCCGCTATCCATCCTGATTCTCGGCCTGTTCACCGTTGTCTACACCTATCACGGTGGCATGCGTGCGGTGGTATGGACGGACGTCATTCAAACCGGTGTGTATGTCCTGGGTGGAATCGCTGCACTCGTACTGATCGGCCAGGGGGTTTCCGGTGGCTGGCCGGAGATCTGGTCTTCTGCCGGAGAGGCAGGCAAGCTCAGAGTCTTTGACTTCTACCTGGGCATTGACCGTCCCCACACACTGCTTGCGGGACTCATTGGAGGTGCGTTCCTCTCCATGGCATCGCACGGTGCCGACCAGCTGATCGTGCAGCGACTGCTCGCGTCCTCCAGCCTTCGTGAGGCACGCATGGCACTGATCGGAAGCGGCATTGCCGTAATAGTCCAATTCGCGCTGTTCCTTGTAATCGGGGTTGGACTGTGGGCGTTCTATTCGGGCATCTCGTTCGCAACTCCGGACGAGATCTTCCCGAAGTTCATCGTGGAAGTGATGCCGATTGGACTCACGGGCCTCGTGGTTGCCGCAATCCTGGCCGCAGCCATGAGTACAGTGTCGGGCTCCCTGAATTCGCTTTCCGCGGCAACAACGCACGACCTGTATCTTCCGCTCACGGGCCGCAATGCCGACGATCCGCATCTCCTTGGAATCGGAAAGCGGTTCACCATATTGTGGGCGATAATTCTTCTCGGTGGAGCAATGCTCTATCGCTCGCAGGGCACACCGGTGGTAACGGTTGCACTTTCAATTGCATCGTTCACCTACGGCGGACTCCTTGGCGCATTTTTCCTTGGCATGCTCTGGCGCCGCGCGCGCCAGAAGGACGTAATTACCGGAATGATCGTTGGAATCTCGGCCATGACGCTGGTGGTCTTTGCAAACCCGCTGTCGCAGGCAGTCCCCTCCGCTGCTGACCTCCTCGCACCCCTCGGTCGCATTGCCTGGCCGTGGTACGTGCTCATTGGAACGTCGATCACCATGGCAGTGGGAATTCTGTCATCCATGTTTGGCTCGAGCGCTTCGGAGGCACGTTCGTGAGCACGATAGTAGTCGGCATGGACGGTGGCGGTTCCAGCACGCGTGCGCTGGTTGCCGATGAACACGGCCATGAGATCGCTCGGGTCAGCGGAGGTGCGAGTGCCCTGAAGCCCGGCGAGGCCGAGCGGAGTGCCGAAGTAATGGTGGGTGTGGTGCGAGAGGCGCTCGAGGCCGCAGGCGTGCCTCACGTCACCCCACGCGTACTTTGCGTTGGCGTGGCCGGCGCTGGTCGTGAGGCTGAGCGCAAGGCGTTATGGCAGGCGCTGGTGGAGCGCGAAGTGGCCGAGGACGTGGTTGTGCATACGGACGCGAGCATCGCACTGGACGACGCGTTCAGCGACGGACCGGGCATTCTCCTCATTGCCGGTACGGGGTCAGTTGCATTCGGCCGCGGACCCGGCGGTGCCTTTGCACGAACCGGAGGCTGGGGCCCTTCGTTTGGAGACGAGGGGAGCGGCGCATGGATCGGCCGCAAGGCGCTGAGCGTGGTAACGGCCGCGGCGGACGGTCGCGAGCCACCCAATGCCCTAACGGGTCCCATTCTCGCTGCCACGGAACTCTCCGCACTCGAAGAGCTGATTCCGTGGGCGGCTGCAGCCAGTGCCCGGGATTTCGCCTCACTGGTTCCCGCCGTGGCCAAGGTTGCCGAACAGGGAGACCTGCGGGCGAACAGCCTCCTCAGCCTGGCCACCGAAGAGCTCGTGCTTCACGTGCGCTCACTCGCCAGGCAGTTGTTCACCGACGAACGAGCCGCAATACCTGTTGCGCTACACGGCGGCCTCCTCAGCAAGCGCGGACCGCTGCGTCGCCGCGTCGAACATCGCCTCAAGAGTGCGGTACCGGGCGCCCATGTTCGCGCCGAGGAAGTGCAGGCTGTGCGCGGAGCGGTGCGGGCCGCTCTTCGCGTTCTCGGTGCCTCAATCGAAGAAGGCGCGGCGAGCTAGTCAGCAGACACGCGCCTCTTCGGTGCTCCCGATTATTCATTACAACTTCAAGACATCCTGAGTCGGCCACCCCTGGATCTGCCAGGGACGGCCAATTTTCAACTCGGCTTACCCAATTCCTCGCGCTGAACCTCAGCGAACTCCTCTCCTGGACTCCAGTCGGGTGTTTCGTCCAGCTGTGCGGGCACTATCCGGCCCGCGTCATCAGGCAGGTCAGCCAGCGTCCAGCCGGCCTCGTTCTTCGCCACATACAGTGACGCTCCCAGGTCGCCAACCACGTTCAGCGTGGTGCGTGACATGTCGAGTATACGGTCTACTCCAAGTACGATGCCGATTGCTTCGCCCGGAACACCGAACATCGCAAGGATTCCAACGAGCAGAGGTATCGAGCCGCCGGGTACACCTGCGGCTCCAACCGCAGTGAGCACGCACATCACCATCACTACCGCCTGCTGGCCTACATCGAGCGTTACGCCGAACACCTGCGCCAGGAAGATGACCGTGATGCCCTCGAAGATTGCCGTGCCGTTCATGCACATCGTTGCGCCGAGCGGTAGCACGAACCCGGCAATACGCGGCGGTACTCCAAGGCTGCGCTCGGCAACCGCGATGTTCGTCGGCAGCGTGGCCGCGCTCGAACTGGTTGAGAATGCCGTAACCAGTGATGCGCGAACGCGCCTGTAGAAGTCCCACGGACGCACCCGCACCGTAAGCCACACGATGATCGGGATGGTGATGAGACCGTGTGCCAGCAGGCCTCCCATCACTGTGACTATGTAACGTCCAATCGGAACGAGCAGGTCGAAGCCGAAGCGTGACATCACTCCGAAGATCAGGCCAGCCACGCCGTAAGGCGCGAGGCGCATGGCTATCTCCACGATCTTGATCACGATGTCGTTAAGCGCCTCGAGCCACCTGACCATTACGGTAGCGCGATCTCCGCGAATCATCGTGAGAGCAACACCGAACATGATGCCGAAGAAAATCACGCCCAGCATGTCGTTGTTCACCGCAGACGCTATCGGATTGCGCGTTACGATGTTGACGAACGTGTCGATGCCGAACGTTACGCTCTCCGACTGCGCTACCCGCTGGGCGGCATCGCCGGAGTACGCGTCCATCAGGCCGTCTCGCGTGGCCGCAGAGACTCTGGTACCCGGCTTGATAATGCCAACCAGAATAAGTCCGGCACTGGCTGCAAGCGCCGTGGATATAACGAAGTACCCGAGTGCGCGGATACCAACTCTTCCCGCCTTCTTAAGGTCACCAAGGCCTGCTACGCCCAGCGAAATGGACGCGAAGACGAGGGGCATCACGATCATGTAGAGCAGGTTGAAGAACACCTGCCCAACAGGTCCGGCGATGTACTCGTTTACGAATGCCACGACTGGGTTCTCGGGGCCCACCATCTGGTTGGCGATGATGCCCAGCACGGCGCCTATGAGAAGTCCAAGGAGGATTCTCGTGTGCAGCGCCATTCGCGGCTTCCCGGGTTCAGCGGAAGCGTTCATTTGTGAACGGTCGGAGATGAAAGGGGTTCGGTCACGCAAACGCGACCGGCGAAAGCGGTGCGCGCCTCACGAACGGATGCAGATACTCGCAGGCCCCCGCTCCTGCGGAGCAGGGGGCCCTAAGGATTGTAGCGTATCACGCAGCCAGTTGGCATCCATGAGATTGCTACGCATTCCGTTGGGCGATGGTTGGCATACTCGGAGGCTTCGGCGAAGTCCCGGGAGTTCCAGAGGCCTCCAGGCCACGGGCTTTTAACACGATCGCGCCGCACCAACACACGCGGATGGGTGCCCGATTCAGGAATGGCAGCGCAGCGCCGACTAAGGATACTGGATCACGAACCGCCCCGTATCGCGCACGGGGGTGCCGTCCAGGAGAGTGGCGGGTTTGAATCGAACATCGGACAGCACCTGCCGCAATTGCCTGTTGAAGCGGCCGTCTCGAGTCTCGTTAAACCCTATGAGCGTCGTCTTCCCCTTCTCGTCCACGTCGAAGAGTGCAACCAGTGTATAGGGGCGCACACGAGACGGCGGCTGGAGCGGGGGTAATCCAAGGGTAAGCAGCGTTGGCGGGCGAATTGAATCCGTACCACCGCCACTGATACCAGGCCCCACACCACTGCCGCTGCCGGTACCGACACCCGTACCCACCCCACCGCCCCTGCCCGGCCCGTTGCCATCGCTGCCATCATTGCCAGTGCCACCCCCGGCACCGGCAACACGAGCTCGCTGAGACAACGAAGCCGTGCCCGTGTCCGAAGACGACGTGGGCACGGCAGGTGGCTCTGGCTCAACCTGAGGCGGAACAGGTGCTTCAGGAGGAGGGATCGGTTCCTTCTCGGGAACCGGCACCGGCTCTGGCGGTTCCTCCATCGGCGGCGGAGGCGCCACCGTAGGCGTCTCAAGCATTTCGTCGCCCGCCTGGGCGTCCACGTTCAGGTAGAAAATTGCCTCTGCCACACCGCCGGTACCGCCCCGCCCGCCACCGCCACCGCCCAGTTGATCGAGCCCCGATGCCTGTCGCTTCTCCCTCATGTCGCGCACATCCATCGTGACCACCGGCACGATGATGAGCATCACGATCACCAGGTGGAAAACGGATGATGCCAGAATACCGCGCCACACGCTGTCCTTGTGCATCGTCGGAATCCCGACAGGAGGGCGATATGGCGGTCGTGGAATCAGACCGTTCCGTTCTTCGAAGTCCTTCACCTGATCGTGGTTGGCGCTGAAGTGGTGAGACTGTGCCTTGGTGTGCCTTGTAATGATACGGCGGACGACCCCAAAAGGGTTCGTCCGCCGCCAGATTCGCTACGGCGCCGCAGGTGCGGCGCCCGAGCCTGTTTACTTCGGCGGAACGCCGATAACCTTGACGCCCGCTCCGCGGGCAATGTCCATTGCCTTCACGACTTCCTGGAATTTGAGAGTGGGATCACCCTTCACAAAGATGATCTTGTCCGGGCGCGGGTCGTAAATCTCCCGCAGTCGCTGATCAAGCCCGCCAGCTGCAACCGGCTGGCTGTTGATCTGATAGCTCCCGTCTGCAAGCACCTCGAGCACGATCTGATTGCTTTCCGTGGGAGCAACGGGCACCTGCGGATTGGGATCCGGCAGCTGCACGTCGATCGCCTTCCGTGACATCGGAATGATCATCATGAAGATGATCAGGAGCACCAGCATGACGTCGATCATCGGAACGACGTTTGGCTCGTTCTTGAGCTCTTCACTACCTCCAACCGGGGCGCCCATCAGTTACCTCCCGGAGCAGGAGCCGCAGGATTGACCACGTCACCAGCAACTGTGGACTCCGTTCCCGGCTCCTGCTCAGTAATGAGCGCGGAAACGCGGACACCGTTCTCCCCGAGAATATCCAGGGCATCGAGTACAGCGGAGTACTCCAGTTCCTTGTGCGCCTTCACGTACATGATCTTGTCAACGGACCTGGCGTCGTAGATGGCCTTCACCTGGTCGCCAAGGGTCTCGTTGCGGATCGGATTCTTGTTTAGGTAGTACTGGCCTCCCACATCGATCACGAGAATCTGATCCTGGTCCTCCTCGGGGTGCGGCTTGAGATTCACGCCCTGGGGCGGAATCGCAGTGGCACCCGCCGCGATGGACGGAATGACAATCATGAAGATGATCAGGAGCACGAGCATGACGTCAATCATCGGAACCACGTTCGGCTCCGCCTTGACGCTGCCGCCACCACCTGTTGACATACCCATTAGTTGATCCTCCTCGGCCGTTGGAGTTCGACAGGGCCCGGGCAGTCGTGAGAAAGCTCACGAAGCCCGGTACTTGTCGTCGTCACTCGCTTACTGCGAGATCGGGTTGGATCCGCCAATAGCCGTGTTGAACTCACGCGTGAAGCGCGAGCGGCCGAACTCGCCCGACACACCCTTGATCAGGTAGTCGATGAGCTCCTTCGACACATACGTCATTTCTGCGTTCAGGTTGTCGATCTTCGTCTGGAAGTAGTTGAAGAGCCACACCGCAGGAATGGCCACGAGAAGACCGAACGCAGTTGCGATAAGCGCCTCTGCGATACCAGCCGAGATCGCGCCCAGTCCACCGGAGCCTGACGTGGCCATACCGGTGAAGGCGTTCACGATACCCATAACCGTACCGAGCAGTCCGACGAACGGTGCCGTTGAAGCAACCGTAGCGAGGAGCGGCGTGCCGCGCTTCAGCTCGGTGGTCATCATGATCATCTCACGCTCGATTGCACGCTCGGCGGAGTTGATGTCGGACACCGTTACGGAGCCGTCCATGATCAGCGGCTTTACATCCTGCAGTGCGCCGCCGAGTACGCGGGCAACGTGTGACTTCTTGTAGCTCTCTGCCAGCTTGATCGCCTCGGCGAGGTTGTCCTCCTCGAGGAACTGCGCGAATTCGGGTGCAAACTTGCGGGTCTCAGCCTGTGCCTTACGCAGGTTCCACCACTTGGAGATGGAAACCGAGAGTGACCAGACGGACATGATGGCGAGAACTAACCAGATGAACTTGGCGAACCACGGCATGGTCGCCCAAAGCTCGGAGATGGAGAGATGCATCGAGACTCCTGAGGGTTGAGGGACGGACTGGAAATGCTCCGGCCCCGAAGGGCCGGGGTGACGCCGGTTACTGGATGGCGAACATGAACGGCTGCTGCACGAGCTGCTTCACCTTCTTTCCACCGATTTCGGCCGGATAGAAGCGCATGCCTGGCAGTGCACGACGCACGGCCTGGGTGAACTGCTCGTGGTCACTCTCGATCACGCGGAACGTGTTTATCTCCACACGTCCATCGGTATCGACAACGAACTCCGCGAGAACCTGTCCGGCGATACCGGCCGAACGAAGCATCTCGGGATACCGCGGCTGCGAGCTGTTTGGAGCGGCCGCAACCTGCTTCTCCACCTGGAACTCGAAGTACGGCTGGTCAGTGACGATCGTCGGTGGTGGTGCGCCCTCGATACCCTTGGCAATACCACCGGCCACGCCCTTACCCGAGAAGTCGAGCTCATCCGTCATCTTGGCGGTGAGGTCAACCTCAGGAATGACGTCCGGGATATCCACGGGTGCCTGAAGCACCTGGAAGCCCTTCGGTGCCGGCGGCGCAGCTACTACATCCGGCGGCGGTGGAGGTGGCTCCTCTTCCGGAATATCCGGCTCAGGAGTGTCCTCAGGAGTCTCGACGAACTCGATCTTCTCCTGAATGTCGTCGTCCTCCTGGATTGCAGCGTTCGCCGTGGCTATCACCGCCAACCCGATCATCACTCCATGAAGGATGATGCTGAAGGTGGTGCCGCCCAGACTTCGCTGCGACTTCCGCTTGGATTCTATCAGATTATTGAACATGCAGGCTGCCCGTCAGAGGTTTGAGAATGCCGACATGCGAGCTGAATGGAAACCTATGCACGTTCTGTTTCACCGGAACGCTTTGAACATTAGGAAATCCTTAATCAGTCGTTACGATTTCCATTAGGGATTTTAATGTTTTGAGCAGCCTTGACTGTACCGATGCAATCGCATACAGGCTCGGCAAGCGATGCATAATCAACGCATAATCCGGGTAAACTCCGCAGCTGAAGCACGAAGCGCTCACGCCTTCAACCTTGAAGTACGCGCTTGCTGGTGACCATCATGTGGTCGTGCCTGTAGCATCTGCAGAGGATGGACAACTGCGCCGCGGATGCGCAGCCCACCAGCGCCAGTCGAGCAGCGCCGGCGCGTGAGGCAGCTGGCTGTTCAGCGAATCGCCTGGTGTGCAGGCCCCGGTGGTGCCGCGATTTCCTGCTCCCGCACAGGCTCCGCCGCAACCGGGAGGGTTACGGAGAACGTACTCCCGCGCGTCAGGCGCGAGGTGGCCGTCAGGCTCCCGCCGTGCGCCTGCGCAATCCACTGGCTGATCGCGAGCCCGAGGCCAAATCCCGAACGCTCCGCTGCACGAGATCGAACGCGGTCTGCCCGCCAGAAGCGTTCAAAGATGTGCGGAAGGTCTGCCGCGGCTATTCCCATGCCGGTGTCACGCACCGAGAACACCACGTTGCCATCCTGCTCGCTCAACTGCATCTCCACTTCCCCGCCCCGCGACGTGTACTTGATGGCATTCGTCACGAGGTTCAGGAACAGCTGGCGCAGCCGCACGCGATCACCCATCACGGTAACGGGTGCAGCCTCGAGCAACTCGACTTCGATGCCTGACGCCTCGCCGAGTATCAACGCGGTTTCGTAGACGTCCCTCACGAGGGGCTCGAGTGCAACCGGCTCGCGGTGCAGGTCGAAGCGACCTTCATCGGCGCGCGCGAGCGTCAGCAGCTGCTCCACCAGGTCGGCCATCCTCGTCGTCTCGGCCAGCGCCTCCTCGAGGTACACCAGCTGGTCGCCCGGGGATTCGGTAACGGCCATTGCACGCTCCACGTCTGCCCGGAGCACGGCGAGCGGGGTCTTCAGCTCGTGGCTGGCGTCGGCCGTGAAACGCCGGAGTGCGCCGAAGTAGTTCTCGAGGCGTCCCAGCATGGCGTTGAGGGTAGTCGTCAGGCGCGCCAGCTCGTCGCCGCTGGAATCCACCTTCAGTCGCCTGTGAAGGCTGCGACCGTCGGAGATGGCCTCCAGGTCATCTATGATCCGGTCTATGGGGCGAACCGTTCGACCAGCCAGGATCCACGCCCAGGCTATGCTCGCAACGAGTATCACCGGCGTCGTTGCAAGCAGTGCAACCAGGAGCTCGCGCTCTCGCGTGGTCTCCGCCTCACGCAGGAAGCTGCCCACTCGGGCCCCTGCAACCACCCGCTCCACATCACCGCCGGTTCCATACATGAAGCGGGCGGTGATAAGCACGTCATCCTCATCCACCCGCAGCCTGGCCAGGCGGAAAGCCGGCTGCAGGCGGCGTGCGCCGGACACGATCCTCTCGAAGTCCGCGCCGCCAGTATCCCTTCTGGCAAGGCGGGACTCCGAATCGGCCGGGAGTGTACGATTGAGCGCGCGTACGTCCGAAGACGAGTAGATCATTCGCTGCGCCGTGTCGAACACCATCAGGTATTCCGGCACCGACGTAAGCAGCGCCGCAACGTCTTCACGAAGACTCGGCACGCCGAGTGAGTCCTCCACTACAGGAGATCCCAGCGTGGCGCGTTCCCGGATTATTCCGGCAGCAATCTCCGCACGAGACCCCACGTAAGGCTCGATCACCCTGAGCGAGGCAATGCGCTCCCGCTCTTGCTGCGTGGATGTCTGCGCACGTCCCCAGAGTACCGCCGCAAAGAGCGTGAACGAACCGATCAGCGCTACGGCGTATCCGGATGTGAGCTTAACGCGAATGCTCGCCATGCTGCTGGGCGCGGGAGGTGGCGGTGCTTCAGGGTCGTACTACGTATCCTACGCCACGAACGGTGTGAATCAGCTTGTGATCGAACGGGGCGTCGATCTTTTTCCGCAAGTGGTTGATAACCACGTCGAGTATGTTGGTGCCGGTGTCGAACTGGTATCCCCATACATACTCGGTAATCAGAGTGCGGCTCATGACCCTGCCGGCATTGCGCATGAGGTACTCGAGTACCGTGTACTCCTTCGGGGTCAGCTCAATTACCTCATCGCCGCGCTTAACCTCGTGCGTGTTCTGGTCCAGCTTGAGATCGAGCACCTCGAGCACGGGCGACGTCATGTCCCGCGGCCTGCGGCTCAGCACTTCCACGCGCGCCAGAAGCTCCTCGAACGCGAAGGGCTTGGTTACGTAGTCATCCGCGCCCGCACGAAGGGTTTCCACCTTCGCGTCCACCGCATCCTGTGCGGTGAGCACGAGCACCGGAGTCTGGAAGCCGTTCGCGCGAAGGTTGTGCAGCACCTCGAGTCCTGAACGCCCTGGCAGGCGCATGTCGAGGATAACGATGTCGTAAGGCTCCTCGAGCGCGCGCTGCTCGCCTTCCTCGCCGTCGGTCACCAGGTCCACGGTCCAGCGCTGCTCCTCGAGCCCGCGCCGCACGAACTGCCCAACGGTGGGATCGTCTTCTATGACGAGCACCTTCATGGCGCACACCCTCCGTCGCAAACGGCGCTCACGAGCATGGTCACCACGCTCTTGCTCCGGCCGGCATGACGTTCACGGAAGTTCCGCAATACGCGCAAGGATCTCTTCATTCTCCCTACGATTGCTCGGAACGTCTTCTACATGCACCCAGCGAACCACTCCACTCCTGTCAATCAGGATGTAGGCGCGCTCACTGGCGAAGGTTTCGCGCAGCAGGCCCCAGGAGCTACTCAGTTCGCGCTTGAAGTCGCTGAGCAGCGGCGTGCGCAGCTCGTACTTCGAGGCGAACTCTCGGAGCGTGGGAACGGAATCCACGCTTACCGGCAGCACGGTTACGCCCTTGTCGGCGAAGACATCGAAGTCTTCGCTGAACGCGCACATCTCGGTGGTGCATGTGCCCGTGAATGCCAGCGGGAAGAACGCTACGAGAACGGCGCTGGAGTTGCGGAAGGACGCCAGGGAAACGTCGCTGCCGCTGGTGGACGGGAGCGTAAAATCAGGCGCTTCCTCGCCCACCTGTGGCAGGCGGGATGTAGCTGTAGTCACTTGAAGGCGGGGAGAAGGTGATTCCGGCACTTCTGAAGGCACGTGGCCAGCGTTGAAGCTGGCAGCCTTCGCCGGAGGCCGGTACTGGCCGATCCGGAGCTATTGCGGGATTGTGTTACGCAGTACGGACTGCGGACGAATCCTTCCCATGGAGCGTGTGGGGCTCGAACCCACGACCCCCGGCTTGCAAAGCCGGTGCTCTCCCAGCTGAGCTAACGCCCCTTCTGGTGAACGGGTGTGCTTCGCATGCAGCAATGTGGAAGCACCACCTTTACCCTAATCCTAATAATACCGCATTCCGAACCTGTGAGGAACCGGGGTGGCAGGAGAATTTACCTGGGATCGCCGACCGCACGTTCGGATGGAATCTTCCGAATTCAACTGTCCGGCCGGCGCGACATCCTCCCTCAAGTCGGGGGCCTGACGACCACGTCGCCAGGCCCCGAACCTGCACTTCCCCTTCTGCCAGATCTACTCGTGAGCCGGCAGCGGTTCCATTGTGCGCGGGTCCACCGGTACCTGCATCTCATCCCTGTACGGCGAGGTCATGAGCGCCACACGCATGCGCGGGAACGCATCCATGAACTTCACATACGAGAAGCCCCACAGGCCCAGCATACCGATGGTTACACCGATCTCCCAGATACCGAACGGCAGCGCCGTAACCACACCAAAGGTTGACGGATAAACCTCCAGGTACCGGTGCAGCCAGATTCCAACAGTACAAATGATCGCTATCACCGTGAACGTGGGCTTGTGCAGCTTGGCTGCCTTGCCCATCAGGCCGAAGAACGGCACGATGAACGCCATCACGAACACCGACACCGTAAGCCAGGTGTACGGAGGCATGAGACGCAGGCGGAAATAGTGCGTTTCCTCGAACCAGTTTCCGAACCAGATAACCAGGTACTGGCTGAACGTCACGTAGCCCCAGAAGGCCGTGAATGCAAAGGCCAGCTTGCCGATATCGTGGAAGTGAACCTTGGTCACCAGGTCGTTCACCTGCAGGTGCGACTGCCACCACATGGTGAGCATTCCCCACGTCATGAACATCACCAGCCAGCCACCCATGAAAAACTGCCATCCGTACATGGTGGACTGGAAGTGCAGCGAGAGCGTCATGGACAGATCCCACGACAGCACCACCCAGCCCAGCCCGAACGCGATACACAGCGCTACGGCAATCTTGCCCTGGATGGAGTGCACGTCGTGCAGCGCCCTGCGCTCGTCGGTCCCGAAGGAATCGCGCATGCGGGCACGAATGCCGGCCGCCCATCCACCGTTGGCGTGAGGCAGCTGCTCCTCGGAGGTGACCCCAACGTCAATCTTGAGCGTGGTCCACACATACCACAGGCTGAGCAGGCAGATGATGCCGTACGTCAGTATCACGCGTGTGTAGAAGAACGCCGGAGCCAGGTACGCGGCCTTGGATGCAAACGGCGGATCCTCATGCGTCCACGTGAACACATAGTTGCTGCCGAACGCGAGTATGAGCAGAAGCAGCACGAACGCTATCGGCATGAATGCCACATAGCCTTCGAGAAAGCGTGTAACCGGACGGGACCAGCGGGCAGTGGCGAGCCGTAGGATTGCAACAAATACAACCGCCGCAGACGACACCACCGTGAAGAACAGCCAGTTGAAATGCAATGACCGCCACGCACGCTCCGGATCGGAAAAGAGCCCGATCGCAAACACAATGGCACCGAGCAGCATCATCGCAAGGCAGGCCATGGTGATCGCGCCCGGAATCGGCGCCGTTATGCGGCTCTGAACCTCGGAACGAGGGGGGAATGACTGTGCGTTGGAACTCACGAGTTGCTCCCTGAGTCAGCGGCCTGGGCTGCGGACGCAGCTCCTCCCTGTGCTGGCGCAGCCTGCGGCTGCAGCCAGGTTGACGGGCTCCTGTGCGGAGCCGGACGCGTTGGCGCCACTTCGGTACCTCTCGGAACCAGCTCGCCACCTTCACCCGGAGCTCCAAGCGGCCCGGTTTCCACCGTAAAGCCTGCCGCCTGCCCCTGGAGACCGCGAACGTAGTTCACCACATCCCACCGATCCATTTCATCGATGCGGTTGTAGTTCGGCATCAGTCCGCGACCGTTGCGCATCAGCGCCCAGATGTAGCTGTCGGACCGTGCCTGCGCAGCTGCACCGTTGATGGGGAAAGGCACCATTCCGAAATACGTGGTCCGTCCATCTCCGGCGCCCGTATCACCGTGGCAGGTAGCACAGTTGATCTGGTAGTGCATCCGACCGCGGTCGAGCGACTCCTGGCTCATCGCAACGGGATTGGACACCAGCGCCGCAACCGAGTCGATCGTGGCTGGCAGCCTGGAGTACGACACCCGCCATACCGGCACGCCCACGCCGCTCATCGGGATCGAACCCTGCGGCTGCCCGCGCATCGGGATGGTATCGGTATTCATCGAGTCCTGTCCGGAATTCGCAAAGCTGTACGATTCCCAGGACTCCAGCTTGGGCTGCTCCTTGAAGTCAGAGAACCACTCGCACGCACCGAACACCATCGGCACCGCAGCGACTCCGGCCACACGAGCAATACGGCGCACTGCGGGTAGCAGCGATCGAAACACCTGTGTCACCCCGTAATTGTCAGCGCTCACGACGCACCTCCTCAGCACCCTGCTCCTTCAGGATGCTCTCGACTGCCGCAACCTTGTCAGGCGTGCAGCGCACGAAAACTCCGAAGCTCGCGTTGCTGAAGCGCACGTCGTAACCAACGGTTCTGGTCAGCCGCGGAAGTCCGCCCAGGATGAACATGCCCGCAACCGTGGACAGTCCGCCAACCAGAACCATCATTTCGAAACCGATGATCGTGTAGGGAATCCACGACGCGATTGCCTTGCCGCCCACAACAAGCGGCCAGTAATCAGACGTCCAGATTGCCACCCAGTATCCGAACGTGGCGCCGAGCAGGCCCCCGATAAGGGTGAACAACCTCACCTTGCTCACCGGTGGATGAACCGCATGCTCCAGCTCGTGACGCGGCGTGGGCGAATACACATCGAAGTCATTGAAGCCGTTCCGCTTCAGCTCCTCGATGGCATGCGTGGTGGAATCCAGCTCATTGAAGGCCGCAAGTACGCCTACCATCTCAGTGCCCTCCCGTAGCCGGTGCATCTGCCGCAACCGAAGACCTTCTGCGCACGCGCGGCGGCACGATCTCCTTCACCTCGCTGATCGCCAGCACCGGCAGCTGCTTCACGAACAGCAGGAACCACATGAAGAACCAGCCGAACGAGCCTGCAATGAACGCGATGTCCACCCATGACGGCGTATACGTGGTCCACTGCCAGGGCTCGAACTCATGCGACAGCGACGGAATCACGATCACGAAACGCTCGAACCACATCCCGATGTTGATGAAGATCGAGAGGATGAACAGCCACATCGGGTTTCGCCGGAGATTCTGCGAGAAGAGCGAGAGCGGCAGGATCATGTTGCACGTAAGCAACGTCCACTCCGCCCACCACCACTGGCCGAACGTTCGGTTCCAGAAGTACTCCTGCTCCGCCGGCACTCCGGAATACCAGGCGATGAAGAACTCGATGAGGTACGCGCTGCCAACCACGAGAGAGGTGAGCAGAACCACCTTCGCGGTTGCATCCAGGTGGTTGAGCGTCACGTAGTGCTCCAGCTTCCACCACTTCCGGATGGGGATCATGATAGTCCACACCATCGCGAAGCCGGAGAAGATTGCACCGGCAACGAAGTACGGCGGGAAGATCGTGGCGTGCCAGCCAGGCACGAGCGCCATCGCGAAGTCGAAGGACACCACCGAGTGCACCGACAGCACCAGCGGAGTGCTCAACGCGGCCAAAAAGAGATAGGCGCGCGCAAAGTGCCGCCACTCCCTCTCACTGTTGCGCCAGCCCAGCGAGAGTATGGAGAAGATTCGCTTCCGTATCGGGTTCGTTTCACGATCACGCAGTACCGCGATGTCCGGAATCAGCCCCACGTATAGGAACGTGGTGGAAATCGTGAGGTACGTGGAGATCGCGAAAACGTCCCACACCAGCGGGCTCTTGAACTGCGGCCAGAGCAGGCGCCAGTTGGGGTATGGAAGCAGCCAGAAGAACTTCCAGGGACGCCCGATGTGAATGATCGGGAAGAGCCCGGCAGTCATAACCGCGAACACCGTCATCGCCTCTGCCGCACGATAGATGGTGGTTCGGAAGCCGGCGCGGAACAGGTAGAGAATTGCGGAGATGAGCGTTCCCGCGTGTCCGATACCCACCCAGAACACGAAGGTGATGATGTACACACCCCACATCACCGGAGGCTCATAGCCAGCCTGCCCGAGCCCCCAGTAGATCTGGTAGGCCCAGGTTGCTGCTCCAATGAGCATGAAGAGGATTGACACACCCAGCGCTGCGAACCACTTCCCGGTGGGTCGCAGCGTACCGATGATCTCTTCGTCTACCTGCGCGTAGTCACGAACGGCAGGTAGTTGAACGTCGGCTGAGGCAACGTTGGGACGTTGCCCGGTGCGGTGGGGGTCGACAGTGGTAGCCATGTCTCGTCCCCTATGCCTGTACCGGCGCGCCTGGCGCCGGATGATTGACCTTCTTCAGGTAGACCACGGCGGTGAAGGTGCTGAGGTCCTCGAATACGTGATAGGCGCGCTGGTCAACGGCCATCTGTGCTACAGACCAGGTGGCGTCGGCCGCATCTCCAAACACGATTGCGCGCGACGGACAGGCCTGAGCACAGGCCACTGTGAACTCGTCAGGATTGAGGTCCCGCTCCTCCGAACTAGCCCTGTGCTCCGCCTCACGAATGCGCTGTACGCAGAAGGTGCACTTCTCCATCACACCCTTTCCACGAACGGTCACATCGGGGTTGAGCTGCCAGTTGAGAGGCTCCGGGAAAGCATACTGACGTCGATTCGGCTCACCGTAGCCGAACCAGTTGTAGTAACGAACCTTGTACGGGCAGTTGTTCGAGCAGTAGCGGGTTCCCACGCAACGGTTGTACACCTGCACGTTCAACCCGTCAGGCGCGTGGTACGTTGCGTACACCGGGCACACAGGCTCGCACGGCGCGTTACCGCAGTGCTGGCAGAGCATCGGCACGAACCTCGTCTCGAAGTCCGTTCCGTTATCCTCACCACCCTCGTAGTAGCGCTCGATGCGTATCCACGTCATCTCGCGCCCCTTGATGATGTTCGCACCCGGGCGCTCATCCCATGTAACCGGAGACGTTGCCCTTCCCTGCCAGGGCGCGCCAACCGTTGGAATGTTGTTCTCCGCATAACACGCGGTAACGCAGGCGGAACAGCCCGTGCAGCGCGAGAGATCGATCGTCATCGCCCAGCGGCGACGCGCCATCCCGCTCCAGTGCTCGGGATCGTACATGCCCTTCTGCGCTGCCGACGAGTCGGCCAGCTCACCCTGGGCGTCCGCAGCAATCGGAGAACGCAGCCCCGGGAGCGCCGAATAGGACGGTACTCCGGGAATATCGTGCCCGTGAGGCTCTTCAGCAGTGCCGTTCTGAAGCGCAGTCAGCTCGGCAACGGTGAGTGCCTGGGCAATCCCGCGCCCGTGCTGCCTTGCGGAACCCTCCGTGGTAACCAGCTGGTCGTGCGAACCTTCCTTCTCCACACGGCACTTCGTGGCGGAGTACGCCATGGCTCCCGTTGCGGAGTCGGCGGCAACGGGCAGGGCCACCAGCGGATTGACGCCGATGTCCTTCGCATAACGACCGTACGCCGTGTGTCCACGACCCAGCGGCATTGCAACCGTGTCGGGCTGCACGCCGAGGAAGATGTATGCGGGTGCCGTTACGCTGCCTGCGCCCGTGGTGATCGTGAGGCGGTCGCCGTTCTCCACTCCGAGCCGCTGCGCGGTAGTCGGGTGAATCTCCACCCAGCTCTGCCATGCCAGCTTCGTTACGGGGTCTGCAAGCTCCTGCAGCCACGGCTTGTTCGCACCGGAACCGGTGCCGAGCAGCGGTGACGGATACACGTGCAGGAAGAACTCGCCGTCCGTGTCTCCAATTGGCGTTGACGGATCTGCGCTTGCAGGCGTCAGCGCCGGGCGTGCGGCAGCACTGGTCGTGGTGCCCTGCGCCTGGCCCGTGGTTACAGCTGCAACGAATGCATCTACGCCACCACCGAACCGCTGCTCGAGCCACTGCCGGTAGGCCGAATCGCCATTGGCGGCGGGTGCAGCAGCTGCAGCGCCTGTCGATCCGAGCTGGAGCAGGACGTCCGCGGTTGAACGCGTGTTGAACACCGGCTTCATCACCGGCTGCTGCATGCCTATCGAATTGGCGAGCGGCTGTGCCGTTCCCCACGATTCCAGTGCGTGGTGATCCGGAAGCACCAGGTCGCACAGCACCGTGGTCTCGTCAGGGTAGCTGGAGAAGCTCACCTTGAACGGAACCGACTGGAAGGCCTGGGCAAAGCCGGCGGCCGGCGCCGTGGTGAACACCGGATTGGCGCCGCGCACGAACACCACAGGAACACTCCCCGAGGTCATGCGCTCGGAGACTGCCTTGAGTGCTGATGCTCCGCTCAGTCCTTCGAACGACGTGAGTGCGCGACCGGGAAGCACGGTTGTGCCAACGTTGCCGAGCGACTGGTTGAGAGCCGCGGCGGCACGAGCAACTTCGGTGGCGTTGGTGCCGTGGGTTCCTGCCAGAACCAGGCTGGAGCCTGCCCCGCGCAGTTCGGCAACGAGTGCCTCGAGCTGGGCGGCATTCGCACCGGCGGCCTCCGCTGCCTGCGCAACCGGCATCTGACCCGCCAGCGCCTGCATCACCATGAGTTCGGTGCCTGGGCGGCAGGCAATCCACTCGTCTGCGTTGAGGCCGGTGAGCGAGCGTCGCGATCCGATGTATACGAAGCGAGGCGCCTCGGTGAGCTTTGCGCGCGCGTCTGCGAACGAAAGCTGCTGCGGCACAACTGCGCCCCAGTCATCGAGGAAATCGGCGCCTACCGAGACGATGAGCCTGGCGGCGGTGAAGTCCAGTGCCGGCCAGGCTACGCCATAGGCCTCACGATTGGCCTCCACGGACGGCATGTTGACGTCCGCGTCAATGCTCACGTGCGGCGGCATGCCTCGCGAGGCAAGCCACTCGTCCAGCAGCGCCGGGAAGCTTCCGCTCTCGTGCTGGTTGATGAACACCGCGTTCTGCAGCGCACCCGCCTGTGAAAGACGCGTGTTCAGCTCCTGAAGCGCACGCTCCCAGGTTACCGGTACGAGCGCATCACCTTCGCGCAGCATCGGGCCGCGGTAACGGTCGGGGTTATAGAGCCCCTGAAGCCCCGCCTGACCACGGGAGCACAATGCTCCCTGGTTCAGCGGATGGTCCGGATTTCCTTCCAGCTTGATTACCCGGCCATCCCGCACCTCGGCAATCAGTCCGCAGGCGGCAGAACATTCCCGACAGGTGGTGGCGTAGTAATTCGAGACGCCAGGTACCGTGTTGTCCGGGCTGTTCAGATATGGGATCAGCTTGTCGACCCTGTCGGAGCTACACCCGATTGCGCCGGCTGCGACGCCGGAAGCTCCGAGAACCTTGAGGAAGGAGCGACGCTGAACTCCCGAGGATCCCGATGTAGTGCTCATGTGCGATCAAACCCCGAGTCGGCCCGTACGCCACTCGCTGATGCGAGCAACGCGGGCCGCGTGAGGATGGTGACGTAATTCACGAAGATCAGTAGTGACATGTGGCGCAGTCGTAGCGCACCTGGTTCTCCACGTGGCAGTTCACACACCACCCCATGTTGAGCGAGGAGTACTGGAACACGCGGGGCATTTCCTGCACCTGTCCGTGACAGGTCTGGCAGGCTACACCACCATTCACGTGCCGCTGATGCGGGAACTGCACGTACTTCGGAACACGGTGAATTCGATTCCACGGTACAGGAAGCGAATCGCTGTAGTACTGTGCCAGCTTCTGGATCTCGGGACTCTGCGTGGCCACGATCTGGTGGCAACCCATGCAGGTTTCCACCGCGGGCAGGCCGGGGTCCGGAGACTTGGTTGCCGTGTTGTGGCAGTATAGACAGTTCATTCCCGCTCCCTGAACGTGCACAGGATGCGGAAAGTTGATTGGCTGTTCAGGCGAGTTGCCAACGTTGGACGAGGCAGCGCTGTAAGCCCATGGGCCTCGTTCGGCCACCGTATCCATGCCAGCCTTGATCACGGCCGGATCTCGCGATTCCGTTTGTGTTGCAGGTGCTGCTGCCGCCTGCTGGGCAGCCTGCGCTCCGCTGTATGCAGAGAGCAGTGTTGCAGCAATGGCTATCACAGCGAGGCCCGGAACCGCAGCCCACTTTCTCCTAGTAGTCATTCGGCGACCTGTTTGACTGGCTGAATACCCGAATGTTTCTCTCGGAAATGCCTCCCACTATTGCACCTCCATGAATGACGCGCGGCAATCTGCCCGAGCGAGGGGTTCAACGCAAGGCCATGCGTTGCACGCACACACATGATATGCAATTGCATGCACTTGCGCACCCGCAACCGCAACAGACTCGGCGTTCGGGAACAGCAGTTCACGCACTTTCAATCGCTCTGTTATGGAATTGTCTCACAATCATCCAAACCGTTCACCCGGCTTACCGTCCCTGCTCCGCGCGTGAGGCAGGGAACGACCGTGCTGATGAGTGTTCACTCAGCCAGCCGCAAACAGCTCCACATCCGCCAGCATTGCCGGCATCAGCTCCTCCGGCAGCAGCTCCAGGTTGGCCGCTGGCGTTTGGGTGAGTCGCAGCGGCCAGCCCGTTCCGAAGCACAGCCTGCCGGCACCGATCTCCCGCATCAATCCCGCCAGATGATCCTCGGGCGGCCCCCAGATCCACGAGATGTCGTACAGTACGCGCTCCTGCTCCGCCGGGGTGAGCCCCCAGTGCACTTCCCGAATCCACTCCCGACCCGCACCTGCAACTATCACTCTGGAGTTCCTCGCTCGGCGCACCAGCTCTCTGACGGTGGCGGCCGGAAGGTCGCCGGCCACGTCCATCGGATGCCGCTGACGCAGGTCTTCGAATCGCACGGTGAGCAGAAGTGCCATGCCGGCCTCACCGCAGGCGTTTGCCATCCTTACCAGGCGCGCGTCTTCTCCCTGGAGGCCCCACAGCTGCGGGTATGCGCGCACAGCTGGCGCTTCCTGCGTGCGTGCATTCGCCAGAGCCACCTGCCAGCGCGGCCAGTCCGGTCGAATCGCGGGCACCGGACGCAAACGCGACGCATGGGGCGCAAGCTGCGCGTACAACTCCTCATTCCCCAAAGTGGGATCGCGCCAGAACGCAGAAGGCAAGTGCCCCACCCACGCCGAGTGGAGACCTTCGCGCTCGGTTACCCTGGCGAGAATCGCAGGCTCGGGGTGTGGCACATGGCGGAAGGGATACCCGCCGACGTAACAATGAACGTCCACGCGCCGTGCGTTCATTGGGACACCTTCGCCTGCTCGATGCCGGGAAACGTTCCATCCGGAAAGATCCGTGCGGCATTACGCCACCGAATGTCGGACATTTCGTCAGGCGTCATACCCATGACCGTCAGCGCACGCAGCTTCGCCAGCCCTGTCTCCATCGTCACGTCACACCCCCAGAGCAGCCGCTTCGGCCCTACCGCTTCCAGCGCAGCATCCAGCATTCCGCGGTCGGTCCCGCTGCCGGAAATGTCGAGGTACACGTTGGCCTGGTCACGAACCGTGTGAAAGGTGTGCTGGTAATCTCCGCCACCGCCAATATGCGCCAGGATAATCCGTACGCGAGGATGACGCTCCGCAAGCCTCACGATATCCGTTGCGTCCGACGCATCCTGTTGCGGCCAGTAGCGGGTTCTGTGCTGCCAAGCGTGATGCAGCACCGGCAGCTGTCGTTCGGCAGCCGCACGGGCAATGTCATCCAGCAGGGGATCATCCGCCCGCCGGCTCGCAAGCAGCTTGATCCCAACCGCACCTGCCGCGACGCGGCGCTCAATCTCACCCAGGGCGTGCTTGGCGAAGTTGGGGTTTACCACGGCGTAGCCGCGCACTTGCCGCTCGTACGTTCGCTGAAGATCGAGCATGGCGTCATTGCCGGCTTCCACGTCGCGCGGTGACGGGAAGTAAACCGGTGAGCCATGTCCCCAGCTGCCAAGTATGGATGCAACATGGCAGGTGATTCCCATCCTCTCGCCCGCTCGCAGACGTGCGCGATTCACGTCACTCCAGTCGCTGCGGCCGCAGCCGGCATGCAGGAAGTGGGCGTGTACGTCAATCAACGGTTCAGTGCTCGCCAGCGGTGCCTCTGCGGCCGGCCATTCCACAAGCATTCCGTGCTCAGCCATTGTCTCGTTCGTCGTTAAGCAGCGCCCGCGCACCGGCTCGCGCAGCGCGAGTGACAGCAGCCACCGCGCCGCTATCGTGCGCGAGTGAGGCGAAGCAGTAGGCGCCACGCTTGAACAGCACACCGGAGGCGCGCGCCGTCCTCAGAAACGCGAGTTCGTCTGCAGGAGAAGAAAAGCTCAGGAACCACATTGCATCCAGGCCATTCACGCCAACTGATTCAACTCCCTCCTGCCTGAGCGCGTCAGTAACGGCATGGCGAAGTTCGGCGCCCGTTTGCTGCAGCGTGCCGCACACGTCTGTTCGCTCGTGCATCGCGAGCACTGCGCTGGCTGCAGCGAGCGCAGTTGTCTCGCCGGCAAGCGTGCTCGAGATCCAGGTGTGCTGGGCAGCATCCATTACCGCGCGACTTCCGGATACTGCAGCGAGCGGAAAGCCATTCGCCAATGCCTTCGCGAATACGGCAATGTCCGGTAATACCCCACTCTTCTCCTGCCACCCGCCGCGCGCCAGGCGCAAGCCAGTCTTGATCTCGTCGAAGATGAGCACGGCGCCAGCAGCATCGCAGATTTCCCGTACGGCTCGCAGCCATTCCTCGTCAGGCTCCCGTTCCACGACAGGCTCGATGACTATCGCCGCCAACTCCCTGCCTGCCTTCGCTGCTGCGAGCTTCAGCGCGGCAATGTCGTTGAATGGCACGCTGGTCATGCCTGCCTTCACTCCTTCGGGAACACCCTTGGAGGTGCTGCTCCAGTCCAGCCAGCCGAAGTAGCCGCTGGCTATCACATGCGAGCGTCCCGTGGCCGTGCGCGCGATTCTCACGGCAGCTGCAACACCTTCAGCACCGCTCTTGAGAAAGCGGGTTTGCTCGGCACAGGGAACCACATCTCGCAGCTGCTCCGCCAGCTCAACCTCGAGCATGCTCGAGAGCCCCGAGACATTACCAGCCTGCGCCGCGGCGGCCACAGCTCGCGTAACCTCGGGATCTGCATAGCCGAGCGCTACGGCGCCCAGTGCCATGGTGAGATCCACGAGTTCAGTGCCGCCAGCAGTTACCACCCTGCATCCGCGCGCGACTCGATAGTGTGTAGGTCCCGGCTCGCTGCCTGTGGCGAAAAGCGCCTCGGGGCGCTTGCTCCCGGTTGACGTGCCGCCGGGAATCACCGCGCGTGCTCGCTCCTGCCAGCGCAGTTCCTCTGCATCACCGGTTCCGAGCCCGCCGCGTGGTGTTGCGCGAGCGGGACGCAGTTCCCGGGCACGATTGATCGAGCGCCGTACCTCGATTGCCATTGCGCGCACCAGGCCAGCTTCACGACTGTCCGTCTGAGCGCGGTACACGAGCGACCTGAGCGTGCGCAGCACCAGCTCCGGGTTCCGCGTCTTGAAGAATTCGATCGCGTTCAGCGTCGCCTCGGCATCCTGGAAGAGCGCCTCACGCTCCGAGTGGCTGGCTGGAGGCGCCTCCTTGCGCGGTGGAGCGATGCTGCGCGAGCTGCTGGAGATGAGGTGAAGTTCGTAGAGCGCCAGCAGTACTGCCTGTGCCAGGTTCAGCGAAGCGTATTCCGTGGTCGGCACATGCACGATTACATCCGCCCTGTCCAGTGCCTCGTTCGGCAGCCCGTGATCCTCGCGTCCGAACAGCAGGGCCACGGGAGATTCACCCGCGCGCTGCAGGAGCTCGGGTGCAATCTCACGGGGAGTTGAAGTGCGCCACCTGGCGGCACGTCGCTTTCCGGCGAATGCCACCACCATGGTGCACCCGTCAAGCGCCTCGTCCAGCGTACTCGCATGGCGTATGGCACTGACGACATCCCGGGTATCGTGTGCTATCTGCTCCAGGCGGTTCGGCTCGTAGTCGCACGGCCTCACGAGCCAGAGGTTCCGTGCACCCATGTTCTTCATGGCGCGCACGGTTGCGCCAATGTTGATCGGGTCCTGCGGTTCGTAGAGCACTATCCGCACGTTGTCGAGTGCGGCTGATCGGTTGCCGTTCTCGCCGGAGGCTGATTCCGTGGGCTCAGCCATGGACTTCCACAGTCAGGAATCTCGCAGTGTCCTGCCGGTCGCCGCGAAGCCATGCGGTCTCTCCGTGTGCGCCCGACAGCACCAGCTGTCCGCGCCTCCGTTCGCGTTCAGGCGGCATCTCGTTCACTATCACGTCCATGGCAAAACGAGCTGGCGATCCGCTTGCGATCTCCACGACTGGAACGTCAGCGCGCAGCGCCCAGCCGCTGGACGTATTCCACCACCGCACAGCAATATTCACGCGTGCGGCGAAGGAAGTGCGTGGTGTTACCCTCACACTCTCTCCGCCTGCCACCGGCACCATGATCCACACGAGTGGCTCGCCACGATCGTCGCGTGAGGCGATATGCAGCTGGATCCCATCACTGTTGATGTCCGGGTGTTCGTTGTCCAGCGGATTCTCTTCCAGTTGCGGAGCGAAGTACGGCAGCTTCTTGCGCACGTCAATCTCGATCGCCAGTGAGTCGCCGATCACCGCAAGCCTCGCTCGCGCAGACGGCCTGCCGGCCTGCTCCCAGCTTTGTTCGGTTCCGCGCCAGTGATCGGGGCCGAGTTCGATAGCGATAGCGGCAGTATCGAGCGATCGCGCCGAATGACTCCATGCGTCGTTCGGCAGCGTGGGAATGCGGAGTGTCGTGCGGCTGGCATTGGAATCGATCGCCAACGCATTCGTGGCATTCGGCATGAACGCTGCGCCGTCGTGGGAGTCTTCATTTATCGAGATACGAACGACCTTCCGGTTGCCGGACTGCTC
>DATGOL010000208.1:0-11274 GCA_035306065.1 Gemmatimonadales bacterium
AGCAATACGACGCCGCAAAGCGGCGGCGCGCTCCTCAGCCTACTCCGCCCCCGCCTCCCCCTCCCCCTCTCCCTCCAGCAACCTCCTCGCCTCCGCCAGATCCCGACGGTGCTCCTCACTCACCTGCGGCCATTTCAGGCCTAACGCCTGGATCGTGCTCACTATCACGCCGGACACCACCGAGCGCGTTACCCACTTGCGGTCCGCAGGGATCACGTACCATGGCGCTGTTTCGGTACTCGTGCGGCGCAGACACGTCTCGTACGCCTGCATGTACGAGTCCCAGTGCTGCCGCTCCCTCACGTCGCCCGCGGAGAACTTCCAGTTCTTCTCCGGACGGTCTATGCGATCATAGAAACGTTCGCGCTGCTCCTCCTTCGACACGTTCAGGAAGAACTTCAGGATCGCCGTGCCGTTGCGCGTCAGGTGACGCTCGAAGGCGTTGATGTCCTGGTAGCGGTGCTCCCAGAACTCCTCGCTGTCCGGGTTTGCACCGGGCACATTCTGAGCATGGATCAGCTCGGGATGCACCCGGGTTATCAACACTTCCTCGTAGTAAGAACGATTGAATATCCCGATCCTTCCACGCTCGGGCAGGTCCACCATGCACCGCCAGAGGAAGTTGTGATCCAGCTCCTCCGCAGTCGGATGCTTGAACGAGAACACCTGCGTGCCCTGCGGATTCACGCCACTCATCACGTGCTTGATCGTGCTGTCCTTTCCCGCGGCGTCCATCGCCTGGAAGATGAGCAGCAGCGACCACGAATCATCGGCATACAGAAGTTCCTGCGCCTCAGTCAGCTTCTTCACGTCCTCACGCAACGCCCGCTTCGCCAGCTTCTTCCGCTCTGACCGCTCGAGCCCGTCGTCGTCGCCACACCAGCCCGGGTCGTTATCCGCAAGGCGGAAATCGTTGCCGGGCTTTACACGAAAGCGGTCCAGGTTACGAAAGATCTTCGACATGATGGAAGGTCAGCGTCCGTTGGCGGTGGTCACCTCGCCCGAGTCCTTCACGTAGCGATCGAACCAGTCGATCCACCGCGCCCACATGTCCAGGTTGTTCTCGATCGCGCGCGGCGTGTGCGACTCGAACGGGTACATGTACAGCGCCGCAGTCTTCCCCTTGCTCATCAGCGCATCCATGAAACGCTCGGACTGCATGGGCCACGTACCGGAGTTGTTGTCGTCCGCACCGTGATACATCAGGATGGGAGCGTTTATCTGGTCCACGGCAAAGAACGGCGACATCTCCATGTACGTCTGGGGAGCCGTCCAGAGATCCCTCGACTCCGCCTGGAAGCCGTACGGCGTGAGCGAGCGATTGTAGGCGCCATCACCCGCAATGCCAGCGCGGAAGAACGGCGTGTGCGCCAGCAGGTTCGCGGTGGCGAACGCACCGTAGCTGTGGCCGCCATGCCCGATGCGGTCCATGTCCACCATGCCCAGGCCATCCACCGCACGCATGGCCCCGTACATGGCGCTCACCATGTTCGAGATGTAGGTGTCGTTGTAGTTCTGGCCGATGATCGGGATGTCGGGGTTCACGAGCGCATAACCCTGCGTGAGCCACAGCTCCGACCAGCGCAGCCAGGTGAGGTGCGTGAAGGCGTTATGGTTGCGCGAACGGATGGACGCCCTCGTGTAGCCGTCCGTGGTGGTGTACTCGCGCGGGTAAGTCCAGAAAAGCGCGGGAACCTTGTCACCGTCGCGATAGCCGACCGGCAGGGAGATGCGCCCCTGCACCTCGAGCCCGTCCTGGCGCTTGAAGGTGAAGTCCACACGCCTGACGTTTGCGAGTTCGGGGAACGGGTTCACGTTGTTCGTGAGGTTCACCAGCGAGTTGTCCGGCGTCCATAGATAGCTGTCGGGATACAGATCCTTCCCCTCCCTGTTCACGATCATGCGCGAGAGGTTGGGATCCAGAGCCACCAGCGGCCTGTCCCACGTGTCCTTCGAACCCTGGAACACGCGAGTGCGCGTGGTGTCACTCAGCGACAGGCGATCAACGAACGGCTGCGGGCGGAAATCGGCCGCAAGACCATCGCCGCGGAGATAGGCCGACCTGCCATCGGCGGACACGATCGCAAACGTCTCACCGTTGGGCGTGCGCCCGGTCCAGATGTCGCCGGGGTGCGTGAACATGCTGTCCGCGTGATGGAAGTTCACCACCACGCGCGCGGCAGCGGAGTCTGCCGGCAGGTTCCAGTGCACCCAGCCTGTACGGCCGCTGCGCGTTACTGACGCAAACGCATGGCTGCCGTCGTGGCTGAACACCACGTTGCGAATGTTGTCGCGGCTGTTCGCCACCACTCGTGCGGCAGACGTGTCGAACGGCGCCGACAGCAGCATCACCTGGTCGCCGCTGGAGCCATTGCGCCTCAGGTACGTTAGACCGCTGCCATCGGGACGCCACGCCAGGCCGCGCAGCCCGCCCTGCTGCCCACCGAATCCACCACCGCCCGCCTCACGAAGCCCCCGCTCGGCAAGCGTCGCCACGGTGCCTCCGCGACGATCGAGCACCACCGTCTTCTGGGGAAAACTGCGGTAGCTGGTGATGAAGGAGAAGGGACGCTCGTAGTACGACGCCAGAATGTGCTGCCCGTCCGCGCTCAGCGAGATGGACTCGTACATGCGCGGTTCGCCCAGCCTTACCGGGGAGCGGCCTGACGCGAGCTCCACCAGCTGGGACTTCGTGTAATGCTCGAACAGCGTTGCATCGTGGTTGTTGCGAAGCAGGTTGGGCAGCGTGCGCGACGGCGTTGCCTCCGGGCGCGACAGGCGCACCATCGGCGCGTCAGGCACCTGCGCACGCGCCGGCTCCGCTCCGCGATTGGCAGGAACCATGAGCGTGAGCAACGTTCCCTGCGGAGTCCACTGCAGCATCCGCGACGGACGCATCGAGATGTCGGGGGCTATGTTCACGTGTGCCGAGCTGCCGATGGTGGCCATGATGCGTGCGCTGTTCCATCGTGAGGCGCGTCCCGTGGCGGCGTCCACCGTCCACACCTCGGTGCCGTTCCGAAGATGGGCCAGGAACGCCACACGAGCACCGTCAGGCGACCACACGGGGTCGCTCACGAAACTCCCCTCAGGCAGCTGGACTTCGCGGTACCGCCGCGCCTCCAGGTCGTAGATGCGGAGCCCGTTGATGCCGTAGGTGTCGAGATGCCACAGCCGGTCGGTGCCGGGCCTGATCTCCAGCTCCGCGAGCCGATAGGTGGGACGCGACATCAGCTCGAGCGTGGAGAGCTGCGTGGCACTCGGCACCAGGAAGTAGCGGCCGTTCGGCGAGGGGGCGTCGAGCACGGCGAAGCTGGGATCGCGCTTGAAGAAGTCCGCGATCGGCGCCGGCGGCTGGATGTAGCGCGCCTCCGACTCGGCAACCGCCGTGGTCTCCGGAGCCCCGGACTCACCCGTCTGCTGAGACGTGTCCGGTCCGGATGCCCCCGGACGCTGTGCGTGGAGTGCGGGTGCGGGTGCGGGGATAACGGTGAATGCGACGAGGAAAGCTGTCGCGAGCGCTGTGAGGCTGCGGCGCTGAGGGCCGAACTCGATCATGTGTGTCTCCGGACTGTGCTGGGAGGTGGTGTCCCAATCTACCCGTGCGCCGCGCGCTCACCAGCACGTGACGACGGCGACTGTTGCAATGCATCGAGCAACGCGAGGCTGCGGGGCGTTGCGGCCAACGTGGCACTGCGTAGCTTCGCCGGAATGACCCTGGCGCATGTAACGCGGTTCGGAGCGCTGGCTACAAGGGAGAACGCATACCATGACCTCGATGTTCAGGCGAGCCTTTTCAGGCCCCTTTGCGGCCGTGCTTCTGGCGGCATGCGCTCAGTCCGGAGCCGGGCCGGCCACCGAGCTCCAGCCGCAGGTAGCGAGTACCCGGGGTGCGGCAGCCGCAGGTGATAGCCGGGAAGCCTTTGCACGGCTGGCCGCCGCATCGCAGCCGGTGCTGGACGGCCACCTCCCCATTGCCGGCCTGCGCGACTCCGTGTCCGTGATCCGCGACCGATGGGGCGTGCCGCACATCTATGCAAGCAACACCCACGACCTCTTCCTGGCGCAGGGCTTCGTGCATGCGCAGGACAGGCTCTGGCAGATGGACATGTACCGGCGCACCTACGAAGGACGCCTGGCGGAGATCCTGGGCGAGGACTACCTGGAGCACGACAGGCTCATCAGACTGCTGCGCTTCCGTGGCCCTTTCGACGATGAGGAGTTCCGTAGCTATCACCCCGAAGGCCGGCAGATATTCCAGGCGTTTGCGGACGGCGTGAATGCGTACATAGCCCAGGCAGGTGACCGGCTTCCGGTGGAGTTCCGCCTCACGGGTCTGAAGCCGCTGCCATGGACCGCAGACATTGCACTCCTGCGCACGCAGACGGCCATGCCTTCGCGCGATGCGCGGCTTGAGCTGCAGCTGGCAATGGACGTAGCCCGCATTGGCGCCGACTCGGCCAATCGTGAGGCCAATCCGTCGCCGTGGCGCGAACTGTCGATTCCGCCGGGTTTCTCGCCCGAAGCGATAACTCCCGAAGTACTGGCGGGACTCGAAGGTGCTCGCACAGGTACCGTTCGTCCGCCACTGCTCCCCGAGTACCGTGCACTCGCGGATGCATTGCCCAGTGAGAATACAGGTGTGCAGGAGAACTCCCCGGGCAGCAACAACTGGGTGATCAGCGGTCGCCTTACCGAAACCGGCAGTGTGCTGCTCGCGAACGACCCGCACCGCAACGTGGCGAATCCGTCCATTCGATACCTGGTTCACCTGAATGCGCCCGGGTGGAACGTTATCGGCGCAACAGAGGCACCGCTTCCGGGCGTTGCGATCGGGCACAACGGGCGCATTGCGTGGGGCCTCACGATCGTTGGTACCGACCAGTCCGACGTGTTCGTGGAGCAGCTGAACCCGGCCAATCGCGAGCAGGTGCGGTATCGTGGAGCGTGGGAGCCGCTCAGGGTGCAGTACGACACTATCTCCGTACGCGGCGGCGCTCAGGTGATCGTGAGGCAGCAGTTCTCGCGGCATGGCCCCATCTTCCACGTGGACAGTGCGCGCAACCTGGCCTACTCCATGCATTCCACCATGCACATGAAAGGGTCGGCCGGCTACATAAGTGCGCTGCGCTATCACGAGCTCGAGAACTGTGGGGAGTTCATCGAGGCGCAGGTGTATTACATGGCGCCAACCGAGAACATGATGTGCGGCGACGTGCATGGGAACATCGCGTGGCACGCGTCAGGCGCGGCGCCGAAGCGCGAAGGATGGGACGGCCGCCTTCCGGTACCCGGAACGGGCGAATACGAGTGGAACGGGTTGCGCAGTGACCACCCCCGGGAGTTCAACCCGGATCGCGGCTGGATTGCAACCGCGAACCATGACATCCACCCGCCCGGCTTCGACCCGCCGCTCTTCTTCAAGAACGGCCCCGCGCGGGCGCGCTACGAGCGCATCGAACACGTGCTCTCGAGCGGGACTCCGTTCAGCATGGAAGACATGAAGCGGTTGCAGCACGACGCCCATTCCGTGCAGGGCGCGCTGGACATACCACTATTCCGCGGCTGGACGTCGCGCGACGCGCAGGTGGAACTGGCGCGCCGGGAGCTTGCAGGCTGGGATGCGCAGCACCGGCGCGAGAGTCGTGCGGCGGCAATGTATCGTTATGCGTCACCCGGTATCACGAGCGAGGCCAGGGCACCCGGAACACCGGCGGCGCGCCGCCAGGTGCTGCTGGAAAGCGCAATCGGCATGGCGCTCGATTCCCTGCGCAACCGCCTGGGCAACGACCCCGCGGAGTGGCGCTGGGGACGGCTGAACACAAGCCAGCTGCCGCACTCGCTGGTGAAAGCCTACGACATCGCACCGGTGGAGCGCGACGGCGGAGCAGGCTTCGTGGCCGCTGTGGGCGCCACCTTCCGCGAGATCATAGACCTGGGCAACCTGGATGCCTCGATGGTTACGAACACCCCCGGCCAGTCAGCACGTCCGGGCAGCCCGTTCTACTCGAATCTCGTGGAGAGCTACGGGCGCGGTGAGTACTTTCCGCTGGTGTACTCGAGGGAGGCAGTGGAATCAGCGGCGGCACATCGACTGGTGTTGACTGCACGGGTAAGGGGTGACGGCTAACGGAGGACGGAACTCCCTTCGTGCGCGGAGCGTCGGGCTGACGTCCGCCGCCCCATAACCCTCACCCCTAACCCTAACCCCTGCCCCTTTGGAGCCCCTCCTCTCGAAGCAACAGACCGTACTCGTCTCCCTCGAACGCCAGCTGGTGATCCGTTCGCGCGATGCACTGACCGTTGCTGAAGGTGCGCGTGACGACATCGAACGCCTCGCGCGGCTCGTGGAGGAGATGGACGAACTCTTTCTCCTGGTAGTGGCGGGCGAATACAACGCCGGGAAGAGCACCTTCATCAACGCGCTGCTCGGCGACGATGTCTTCGCCACCGGCGACCTGCCGACCACGCGCGCCATCTCCATCCTGCGGTACGGTGACCCCGGTGAGCCCGAGCCGATGGGCGAGCACACCTTCCTGCACCGCTATCCGCTGGACGTCCTCCGCGACCTGGAGATCGTGGACACTCCGGGAACGAACTCCATTGAGCGCATGGAGGAGGAGATCACACGCGGGTTCGTGCCGCGCGCAGACCTGGTGCTCTTCGTCACGAGCATCCTGCAGCCGCTCACGGCGAGCGAACTGGCGTTCCTCACGCTCATTCGCGACTGGGGCAAGAAGGTGATCTTCATCGTCAACGGTGTGGATCGCAGGAATACCGACGAGCAGATAGACCGCGTTCGTGAATACCTCACCCGGGAGGTTGCCTCACGACTTGGCGACCCCGAACCGACCATCTATTTCATCAGCGCACTGCGTGCGCTGCAGGCCAAGCTGCATCAGCGGGGTGAGCGCGCGGAGGCGCCGCCGCACGACTCACGAGATGACTTCCCTGCTCTCGAACGCTACCTGCTGAAGACGTTGAGGGAGGGTGAGCGCGTGCGCCTCAAGCTTCTGTCGCCGCTTGGAGTGCTGCGTCACGTTCTGGACCGCAACATCGGGAGCCTCGGCAACCGCCTGGAAGTTGTGGACGCTGACGCCAGGGTGCTGGGAGTCGTGAGGCAGCAGCTGGATGCGTACACTTCAGGGATGCACGAGGACTCCGAACGATACCTGCTGGAGGTTCGTGAGGCTCTCACGGGGGTGGAGCGCAGGGGCAGGAGCTGGCTGGAACGCACTATCCGCGTGGGCAACATCAACTTCCTGCGCAACAAGGACGCGGTGGAGAACCGCTTCCGTTCGGAAGTGGTGGCCGACGCACCGCGCGACATCGAGGCTGTGGTGCATCGCATGGTGGACTGGATGGTGAAGCGCAACCTGAAGCTGTGGACCTCCGTGTTCAACGAGCTGGAGGCGCACACCGACAGGCTTCGCGCGTCAGGCGTGCTTGCGAGCGAGAGCGACACCGAATTCCAGTACAACCGCGAGGAGCTGTTCAATCGCCTGCGCCAGCCGGTGGAGCAGCGTCTCGAGCAGTTCGACACCGAGGTGGAGGCCCGCACCATCGTGGAGTCGGTTCGTGAGGCACTCACGCAGGCGTTCGGCGTGAACGTGCTCGCCGTGGGACTCGGCGCCGTACTGATGGGAGTGTTCACCACTGCGGCGCTGGACGTCACCGGTGTCCTCACGGCAACTCTGCTCGCGCTCGCCGGCTGGCTGATAATCCCCGCGCGCCGGCGCAGGTTGATCCGCGAGCTCGAGCAGAAGATGGAGAAGCTGAGCGCGGATCTCTCGTCACTTCTGTCCGAGCGGTTCGAGGAGCAGCTCGGGCGCTACGAAGAGCAGATGCTGGAGGTGATCCGGCCTTACCAGCAGTTCCTGGTTACGGAGCGCGAGAAGGTGGAGCGCGGCCTGGAGCAGCTGAAGTCGGCACGCGGTGAGACCGATTCACTGGAGCGTCGCGTGGTGGAGGAGTTTCCGGTGGCCGTGGATTAGTTCGCCCTGTCTCACCCCGCCGGCACATGTACTGCGCCTTTCGTCCCTGAACCATGAAGAGAAAGGAGGGGACTCATGCCATCCGCATGGAACCGCAAGGACGAGCGCAAGTTCGAGCATATCAGGGAAGGCTATGAGGATAGGGGCGTGTCCGAGGGCCGCGCCAGCGAGATCGCAGGCCGCACGGTGAACCGCGACCGGCGGGAGGAAGGTCGCACGCCGAAGCGAAGCACCCAGGGTAGGGGCAATCCCAACACCCCGCTGGAGTCGCGCTCGGTGGACGAACTGCGCAATATCGCCAGCGACCTCGACATTCACGGTCGCAGCAAGCTGCGCAAGTCGGAGCTGATAGACGCGATACGTGCAGAGCGCGGGCAGGGCTGAACTGCCGGCCCTCAGCCATGGCGAAAGCTCGGCCGTCGCGGTTTGGACATCGTATGGCAGACAGGACCAGCCAACAGTTTCACGCGGAGACGCGGAGGGCGCGGAGAGAAGCCTGGAGCATGGGACTCCAATCGCCTTGCAGTTCTCCGCGCCCTCCGCGTCTCCGCGTGAGACTGTTGTTTCATCCCGCACGAGCGTAGCGAATGCCGGGATCTACCTGGCGCTGCTGGGATCAGTCGCCGCGATCGCCTGCGCCATACCTGACAGGCGGGCCGCGCGGGCGGAGCTCACGACATTGCCGCGATTCGAGTCAAGCGCGCCCGATTCAGGACGCCAGGATCCGCCGCTGGCTCTCGAGCCTCTCTTCCAGCTGCCCGCACATGATGTCGCAAAGCGTGAACACGCTCTCGTCGGCCAGCGAGTAATAAACGAAAAGCCCCTGCTTACGCCGCGAGACAAAGCCTATCGCGTGGAGTATCTGCAGATGCTTGGAGACGTTGGCCTGGCCCAGGCCCGTCTCCTCCACGAGCTCGTTCACCGACTTCTCGCCCTCGCGCATGGACGTGAGCAGCTGTAGACGAGTGGATTCTCCTAGCGCCTTGAAGCGCTCCGAAATCAATTCGAGCACCTCCGGTGTGAGCTCAAGTTTACCCATGGCTACCATCTCCAAGTATACGGTTGATTAGTAATATAGCCTACGGGTAAGGGGGTATGGGCCAAGGGAAACGGAACTGTCGGCCGGGCTCGGCCCTCGACCGTAGCGAAGGCCCGGGCGTGGACGGGCATCGCCGTCCCCCGTCCCCCTCCGCCGTCCCCCGCCCGTCGTCCCCCCTTACCCGTATTGTCAGAGGGGCCCGCCACCTTCAGAACTGTGGAGGCTCCACCCGGCGACCACCTGAGCGCTGCTCGCGCCTTCGCAGTCCTGTCGCCGAACAACCGGAGGGAGGGCCAGGCAGCCTGATCGGCGTCAACCCGACCGATCGCAGCGGAATCGTATCGCGCTCGCGCCCGACGTGGAGCTGCACGTTCGTCGACCGTTGTCCCGCGAACAGGACAGGAACGTGGAGCGGCTACTGGAAGCCGCCCGCATCATCTTCGAGGAGGAAAACCAATGACGCCGTCAACCGAAGGACAGCCGCTCTCCTCGCCCACGCTCGCGCTCCGGATAGACCGCGCCCTCGTGAGAGCCGGCGCTCACAGTCGCCGTTTCCTGCTGGCGTCCGTCACGGCTCCGGAGGCTCCGCGCCGAGCGATGAGACAGCCGGTGAACGTAGCGCTGGTGCTCGACCGTTCGGGCTCCATGGCCGGCGCGCGCAAGTTCGCGCTCGCTCGTCAGGCGGTGGAACACGCGCTTGCGATGCTGCACCCGGAAGACCGGTTCACCCTCGTCGTCTACGACAACGAGGTGGACGTGCTCACTCAATCCACGCACGCCACCGGCGAAGCGAAGCGAGGCGCACTGCAGTCGCTGCGCGAGGTGGGGCCGCGCGGCTCCACGGACCTCTGCGGCGGCTGGCTGAGAGGCTGCGAGCAGGTGGCCGACCACCTGTCGGAAAGCGCTGTCTCTCGCGTACTGCTGCTCACCGACGGCCTCGCCAACAGCGGCATCACCGACCACACCGCCATCGCACACCACGCAAGCGAACTGCGCCAGCGCGGCGTCGTTACCTCCACGTTCGGCGTGGGAGAGGATTTCGACGAGCGGCTGCTTCGTGACATGGCACACGAAGGCGGCGGCAACTTCTACTTCATCGAGGCGCCGGAACAGATCCCCGACCTGCTGACCAGCGAACTCGGCGAAGCGCTCGAAGTCGTTATGCGACGTGCGGCACTGCACGTGATGCTGCCTGACGGCATGGAAGCCCGCCCCCTCAACCGCTACCGCCACACGCGCGTAGTGGGAGACAACGAGCTGCGAGTGGAACTCGGCGACCTTGTGTCCGCGCAGGAGATCGACGCAGTGATCGAGCTGACCTTCCCCACCGGAGACGTTGGCAGCACCATCGCCGTTCGCGTGTCGCTCGGCAGCGACGACTCGCTGCTCACCAGCGCAGAGGGCCTGGTGGAGTTCACTTACGCGAGCCACGTCGAGAACGACCGCCAGCCGCGCGACCGCGTGGTAGACCGCGAGGTGGCGAGACTGTACGCAGCGCTCGCGCGGGCGGAAGCAACGGAAGCGAATCGCCACGGTGACTTCGCGAGAGCGCGTCAGGCGCTGGATGGCACGATGCGGCGAATCATGGAGTACGCGGGCAGCGATGCCGAGCTGAGAGGAATCGTCTCACAGCTCCGCGAGGCGGTGCCGCAGTACGAAGCGGCGATGAACCCCATGAGCCTCAAGCAGTCGCTGTTCGCATCGGAACTGACCGCGAAGGGACGCCGCGCGGACGGGCGCGCGCGGAGGAAGGACAGGTAACCTTTTACGGGTGACGGGTAACGGATAACGGACGCTGGCCAGGATCGGGATGCAGACGCAGTTCCGTTACCCGTCCCCCCTAACCCGTTACCCGTTACCTGTTACCCGTGCTTCAAAGCCTCGCCCAGCTTCCAAAGCATGCTCGCCACCCGCTCAGCCTCGGCCAGCGCAGGCGCGATGTCATCGGGGGTGCGGAACTCCAGGTCCGTGCATAACAGGAGCAACGTCTTCAACTCGATAACCGAGCCGAGCGCAATCGACACGTGGTGGTGGTACTCGGCACGACCGAGGCGGCCATGACCTTCAGCGATGTTGGCAACGACTGAAACGGACACGCGACGAAGCTGGCTGGCGAGGCCGTAACGCTCGTCGGCCGGAAGCTTCTCGAGTTGCTGATACACCAGTACCGCAAGCTCACGCGCCTTCCACCACACCTCGAGGGACTCGAGTCCCTTCTTTCGGGCCCGTGGCTGTCGCCCT
>DATGOL010000209.1:0-14804 GCA_035306065.1 Gemmatimonadales bacterium
ACTTTCCCGTGCGCGTGAGGCCGGAGAACCGGTGACGCTGGAAAGCACGAGCGGGATTGCCGACGGGCTGCTTGCCATCCGGGTCGGTACGCTGAACTTCGCGCACCACGAGGCTTTCATGGACGATGTGATCACCGTTCCTGATCGCGACATCGTCGAGGCTGTGCGTTTCCTGCTGGACAGGTGCAAGCTCGTGTGTGAGCCCAGCGGCGCCATCACGGTTGCCGCATTGCTCGGTAGCCACGTGAAGGCTGCCGGAGATACGGTGGCAGTACTCAGCGGTGGCAACATCGAGTGGGATGGACTGCGGGAGCTCCTGAACGCTGGTGACGCCGGAGCAGGCGCCTGACGACCGTGGGACCTCGCATACTGATTGCCGATGCCGACAGGGCGGCCGTGCAGGCCGTTAGCTGGGTGCTGCGAGAGCAGGGCTACGACGTGCACGCGGTTGCACATGTCAACGATCTGCTGAGCAAGCTGGATTCGCTTGCGCCGGAACTCCTGATCCTGAATGACCTGGTGGACGGCAGCGGCATGGAAGCGCTGCGCATGGTGAAGGGAGAGGCCAGGTGGCGGGACCTTCCCGTACTCGTGGTTGCGGAACAGCCGCCGGAAGACGCCGCCATCTGGAACTACGGAATGGGCGCGTCCGACTTCCTGCGCAAGCCATTCCGGGTGCGAGAGCTGCTCGCGCGAGTGGAGGCACAGCTGCGCGTGAGGCGCATGCTCGTGGAGGCGCGTGAGGCGCTCGGCAAGGCTGAGCGTGAGTTGAAGCGTGTGCGGAGCGAGGCCGAAACCCGGCGTCGGCTCGTTGACATCGTGCACGAGGTCACGGGTGAGCTGGAGCCACACGAGATCTACCAGCTGCTCGCTCGTCGCGTGGCGCGCGCACTCGACCTGTCGCACGCGTCAGTCGTGCTGGTGCGTGACGAGGGATACGTAGCGACCGTCGTCGCAAACTTCGAAGATCCTGCAATGCGCGACGGCGAGCTGGATCTCTGGAGATATCCGGAAATTCGCGCGGCGCTGGACGAGCGCAGGGTCGTGATCATCGAAGACGTATCAACAGATTCGCTTTACAGCGAGCCTCGGGAATTCTGGGAGCCGGGGTTCACGGCATCCGAGGTGCGGTCTGCTGCCGCCCTGCCATTCGAGGTGCACGCCGACCTCACCGGAGTGCTGTTCCTCCGGCGAGGCCACGAACGCCCGCCGCTTTCGAAAGACGATATCGCCTTTGCGGAATCGGTAATGCGCGCCGCGATTGCTGCGGTGCAGCGTGCGCAGCTGCTGGAGGAAACACGGGCAGACAACGCCCGCCTCGAGGCGCTTGCGCAAACCGACCCGCTCACCCAGCTGCTGAATCGCAGGGCGCTCGTTGAGCGCGTAACGGGCGAACTCGATCGCGCACAGCGCTATGGTTCCATGCTCGGCCTTCTCATGGTGGACCTCGATCGTTTCAAGGATGTAAACGACTCCTATGGCCATCTCTTTGGCGATGAAGTGCTGCGCACCGTGGCACGTGTGCTGGCTGCCGAGGCGCGCAGCAGCGACGTTGCCGCACGCTACGGGGGTGAGGAGTTCGTGCTCGTGCTGCCGGAAACCGGGCTTCAGGGCAGCCAGATACTTGCCGAGCGTGTGAGGGAAGAGATTGCGCGCCTCAGGTTCCAGGCGCCGGATGGCACCACCTTCTCCATGACCGCCAGCATCGGACTCGCCTGCTATCCGGCTCCGGGCATTACGGACGTTGAATCCCTGCTCGCGCGGGCGGACGAGGCGCTGTATCGCGCAAAGGCGGCAGGACGTAACCGGGTTGTCCTCTGAGTCGTCGCTCCTGCTGGCGAGAATGACCGCGAACTGGAGAGTGATGGTGCAGGAACCGAGGTCGGCTGGTAGTGGAGTCAGGCTGCGCGGTGCGCTGCTGGCGCTCGTGGCCGTGACGATGGTCGCCGGCTGCTCGGACGATTCGGTCACTCCGCTCGCGGAACCGCAGCGGATTGCAGCCGACCAGCCGGGCGAGCCTGCAATGCTGGTGCGATTCGCCCAGGTGGGAGCGTTCACGGACACCGCAGACGCTGCGCGACTGCGCGACTCACTGCGTTCCGCGGGCTGGCAGGCGCTCGTGCGTCGTGAGCGTCGGCAGGACTCGCTGCCTCCCTGGCGGGTTGCGGTGGAGCCGTCTCCCGGCCGCTTCACCGCCCTGGTGGTCGGTGCGTCCATGCGCGCCACGGGGCATCCGATCTCCTATGGCTCAGATTCCGCTCCGCCCATGAGCGTGGTGCGCGAGGTGGCCGTTGCCCGCACTGGCGACCGCGGGCAGATCCGAACGGTGCGGTGGGCCATGTCTCCCGATCGTGAGATCCTGGCCGCAATCGAGGATCCATCCGGTGTGGAGAATGAGCCGCTGCCCGACGGCCTCGTTGTGGCCAGCGAGCGGAGTTCCTTCATGGTTCGCGTGGACAGCGTATGGGACGCGACCATCAGCCAGGACTGGAACCGGCTCGTGTTCGGCAAGGCGTACCTGGTTACCGCTCTGACGCCGGAAGGCATTACTGCGCGGGAGTGGTTCCGGATTGCGTTCTACACCGAGATTCCGGCAGGAATCGTGAGGCGGAATACGTTCGAGGCGAGCCGGATGAACGAGGCGCAGGGCTTCGGGCAGCCCGTGCTTGTGCGGCTGGACAGCGTGACGCCGCGTATAGGCGGAAGCTTCGGTGCGGCGGCGAAGAAGATTCAGTTCCCCGGTGGCTGGCGCGTACGCTGGACCGGGGACGGCACTCGCCTGGCGGTGGCAACGAAGCCCGATCGCATAGACGATGATGCCGAAGGCTCGCTCTGGATGAGTGTGGCTGTGGAGACGGGGCTTGGTCGTGCAGACCTGCCCAGGTCCGTTCCTGATGCGGGCGTGAAATGGACCCGCGGCCCGATGCTGGATGTGTCCGTCGCCCTGGACAGCTCATACAAGTCGTTCCCCATTCCGGGCGGCTCGGTGGAAAGCAGCGGCGGGTGGATTCGCGTTCGGGGAAACCTTACCGGTGGCGAAACGCGGATGGTGGCGGCCGGGTTTGCCCTGGCTGTCACAAAAAACGGACGATACCTGCTTGCGCTGGTGGCCGATCCTGAGGCCGCTGAGCACACTGTGCCCTACAGGCTGGCGGTGCTCGAACTGGGGTAAGGTGACGTTGCTCACGGACTCGTCCGCGGTGGCATTGCCTGTGCCCTTGAAGGGAGGTGCGCCTGCCCTCAGGCGCGGGAAAAACTCAAAAGGGGGAAAATCAATCATGATGAGTTCCGTCAGACGTTCCGTCGCGCTCGGCGCGGCTGCAGTAATGATCGCGGGTCCGCTCTCGGGTTGCGCTTCGTGGAACAACAAGGAGCGCGGTGCGGTTATCGGTGCCGGTAGCGGCGCCGCTGTTGGCGGCGTGATCGGTAACCAGACCGGAAGCACCGCTCGCGGTGCGATCATCGGCGCCGTGCTGGGTGGTGCAGCGGGCGCGATTATCGGTCACCAGATGGACCAGCAGGCCAAGGAGCTTCAGCAGAACGTGCCCGGCGCTACCATCACGCGAGTTGGCGAGGGCATCGTTGTGACGTTCGACAGCGGACTGCTGTACGACTTCGATTCCGACGCCGTAAAGTCCAGCGCCCGCACCAACCTGCAGAACCTGGCGCGCAGCCTGGACAAGTATCCGAACACCATAGTAATGCTCATCGGCCACACCGATTCCATGGGACAGGACAGCTATAACATGGGGCTGTCCGAGCGTCGTGCGCGCGCGGCTGCCAACGTGCTGGCTGACTACGGGGTTGACCGCTCGCGCCTTGAGACGGCGGGTCGCGGTGAGAGCGAACCCATTGCGTCTAACGACAGCGATGCCGGTCGGGCCGAGAACCGCCGCGTGGAGGTGGCCATTTACGCCAGTGAGGCATATCGCCGTCAGGCGCAGCGCGAGGCTGTGGGTAACTGAATCGGCTGAGCGGCGCGGGTAGCTGACCTCAGCACTCGCGCCGCGAGTCAGGCTCCGCGACCAGGGTTCGCGGCAGGTTGCAGGGCGTCTGTCTCAGCTCGAGCGGAAGGGGCGGCATTCATACGGATGCCGCCCCTTTCCTATCTGGCAGCCAGCAGCTTCTGGTGCTCTACCATCATGCAACGGTCCTGCACCACCTCGATTCCCTCGCGCGCCAGCGACTCGGCCACAGCCCGGTGGCGAATCCCCGATTGCATCCACACCGCGGCTGGTCGCGCTCTGAGTATGTCATCCAGGTGAGGAGGGAGATCCGACGGACGGCGGAAAACGCTGATGATGTCCAACTCCCCGGGAATATCGGCGAGCTTCCTGTATACCCGTTCGCCGAGTATCTCCGTTACGTCCGGGTAATACACGGGAACGGGTACGATTTCGTAGCCGGCCAGCTGCATGTAGCGTGGCACATGGTAGGCCGGCTGATAGGATTCGGGAACCTTGATTCCCAGCACGGCAATCCTGCGGCTCTCGCCCAGGAGGCGCTGGATGTCGGCATTTCGCTCCAGAAGTCGCGAGTGCCATCCGGTATGGATTTCGGAAGTGGGCATGCGGAAGCCATGTGCCAGAAGCGTACGAGGGAATCGTACGAACGGCGTTGCGGATGGTGGCAGTCGGTCAATCCCTGTTCGGTGCTCCCCCAGCCATCTAACTTGACGCTGCAACTGAAGTAGAACCATGCAACAAGGAGAATGATACATCATGCGGATGCTCGTACTCGGGGCCGGCCTTCAAGGCTCTGCCTGCGCATATGACCTGCTGCAGAACCCTGACGTGTCCCAGGTACGCCTTGCGGACCTCAAGCTGGACCATCTGGCGCCGTTCCTCGCGCCGTATTCCGGCGATCGCCTGATCCCCACTCCGCTCGATGTTCGCGATCGCGAGGCCGTGCTGGCCGTGATGCGCGAGAGCGACGCGGTGATGAGCGCAATCCCGTACTATTTCAACTTTCCGCTGGCCCAGCTCGCGGTTGAAGCCGGTGTTCACTTCACCGACCTTGGCGGCAACACCGCAATCGTGGACCAGCAGCGCACCCTGCACGACAAGGCGGTAGAGAAGGGCATCACCGTGATCCCGGACGTGGGCCTTGCGCCGGGAATGGTGAACATCCTTTCCCAGCTCGGCATCGACATGCTGGACACCACGGAGTCGGTTCGCATTTTCGTTGGCGGCCTGCCTCAGAAGCCGCAGCCGCCGCTCAACTACCAGGTGGTGTACTCACTCGAGGGCGTGCTGGATTACTACACGACCAAGTCGCAGATCGTGCGCGACGGTCGTCTGCAGGAGATCGATGCGCTTTCCGAGGTTGAGGCTGTGCACTTCGATGCGCCGGTTGGAGAGCTCGAGGCGTTCCACACCGCGGGCGGGCTGTCCACCATGGGGCAGCGTTACGAAGGGAAGATTCCTGCGCTCGAGTACAAGACGCTCCGCTTCCCGGGGCACGCCGACGTGATGCGTTCCATTCGGGACCTTGGTTTCTTCGGTCTGGAGCCTGTGGATGTGAACGGAATGAAGGTGGTTCCGCGCGAGCTGGCTCTGGCTACCATGGGCCCCGCCCTGCGCAAGAACGAGCCGGACATGGTGGTGCTGCGCGTTGAGGTTTCAGGCCGGAAGGACGGCAAGCCCGCCACGCACACCTGGGAGCTGGTTGATCGTGCAGACGAGAAGGCCGGCGTTAGCGCGATGATGCGTGCCACGGGCTACACTCTCTCGATCATCGGGCAGATGCAGGCTCGTGGCGAGATGGCGGCCAACGGAGTTCACACGCCGGACGAGGTGGTGCCCGGTGAGAAGTACGTGGCCGAGCTGGCCAAGCGTGGAATTAACGTAGTGAAGAAGTAGGACGCGTTGGGCAGCTCTTATCCCGACGCCGTGCGCGGGAAGAGAGCTGAACGAGTCAGGTCTGGAACCCTGCCACTGATTCGCGCATGCGCGAAGCCGCAGTGCGCAGGGTTTCTGCCGTAGCACTCACCTCTTCGCTGGATGCAGACGTTTCCTCCGTGGAGGCCGCCACCTCCTCGGCGGTTGCCGCGTGGTTCTGCGCGGCATCGCGCGCCTGGAGAATGGAGCCCTCCACTGAAGTGATCGTCGTGCGGCTCTGCTCTACGGCGCGGGCCACCTGGGTTCCCGCACCTGCCACACGAGACGCCGCAGCCTCTACCTCCGACAGTGCGTCGTTCGCGGCACCGGCAACATCCTGAACGTCGCGCATTCGCGTTGCACCGGTTTCCGCCGCACGTGAGGCCTCGGCCACACGTTCCAGGATTCTGTCAACGGACCGCGCCACTTCCTCCGCGGCGTCTGCGCTCTGGTCTGCAAGCCTGCGCACTTCCTCTGCTACCACGGCGAAACCCTTTCCTGCCTCGCCTGCACGGGCTGCCTCGATTGCGGCGTTGAGTGCAAGCAGGTTTGTCTGCGATGCGATATCCGCGATCAGCGCAACGAAGGAATCAATGGAGCTCGTAGCATCGCGCAGTGCCTCGATCTCGCGCGAAGACGCATTTACCACTTCATGGGCGCTGAGCAGCGTGTCAATGGCACGTGCGATCTGGGAGCGCGCCTGTGCTGCCGCCCTGCGAATATCTTCTCCCGCCTGTTCGGACAGTTCGCTCGCCTCGGAGATAACGGCTCCGTCCTCTGCCAGGTGACGTACTGCGTCGCTCGCGGTAGTGAGTGAGTCCAGCTGTTCGGATGCGCTCTGTGCCATCTCGGTTACCGCGAGTGTAACGTGCTGGGTGCTGGATGCTGCGCCATTCGCGGATGACGCAAGCTCTTCGGCTGCAGTGGTTACTTCCACTGCCTCACGCTGCACCGACTCGAGAAGAGTTCGCAGTCGTTCCCGCGAGCGGTCCAGTGACAGTGCCAGGCTCGCATACTCTTCGGTATGCTGCATGCTGTGTGTGCGCTCCACAGTGCGCAGGTCACCTGCTCCGATTGCCTCCGTTTCCTTCTGCAATGCGGTTAGCGGCCCGGTTACAGCCCGGTAGGTTGCAACCCCGAACAGTGCCGTGAGCGGCACCGCCAGCAGCAGCATGCCGCCGAGCAGCATTTCCCCGGACCGAAGCTCCGCGGCAATCTGTGAGTTGCGTTCATCTGCCCGCCGTGCAGTTGCGCGCTGCAGGTTGTCCAGTGACTTGTCGATTTCCTCCACGTCGGCGGCGGTTACGTCCAGTACCCGGGTGGCGTCGTCCGAACGGCCGAGTGCGGCGTATGCGCGGGACATGGCGAGCCCCACTTCAATGGCTGCCTGACGCTCACCGATACGTTCGAGCTGCTCTCGCTCGGATGTTGCGAGAATGGGCAGCGCAATCGCCTCACGTCGCAACCGGTCTGCCGCGTCCATCGCTGCCAGGTAGCGCCGTTCGTCATCCCCGGAGCGGGTGTTGAGGTAGCGCAGCCCACCGGTGAACTCGCGCAGGATTGCAGTCACGGTTCGCTGCACCACGTCGTACTCCTCGTGCAGCATCGTTATGGCGGACTGCATGCGCGTGTGGCTGCGCTGCAGGGATATGAGCGCCACTACGCCGCCTGCGCCGAGCAGCAGCGTGGTGGTGGTGAGCCCAACGATAACGTGTGCGCGTACGGACTTGAGAACGGTCATGAGGCCCCCACGCGGGTAACCAGTACGCTGCGCTCCAGCGGGTCATGCTGGCGGTCGAACGCAAGAGGTCCGGCAACGCCATCGAGTGCGGGAATGTCCGTTCCAACCTTCTCTATCCAGTCGCGAATACGCTGCCGGTTGGTGCCCACTGCGATTACGGCTTCGCCGATGAGTATCGTGGCATCGTATGCGAGGGCGGCGCGCTGGTCAGGATCCTCGCCGTACGCCTGCCGGAACGCCTGAATGAACTCGATTGCAGCGGGTGAAGAGGCGACGCTCGCATCGAAGAAGGCTGTGTAGCGTGCGCCGGCGTACTCGTCAGGGCTGGCTGCCAGGGCGCTGGCGGCATCGCCTCCAATGAATGGAATCTCCCGTCCGGTGCGGCGCATGGCGTGTATGGCCTGTTCGGCGTCCTCCACGCTGCCCGGGAACAGGAATACATCCGCCTCACGCAGGTTCATGTAGCCTGCATAGGCATCCCACTCCGTCATGCCCGCGAGATAGGGGTCCCGCTGTACTACCTCGCCGCCCCCCTGCGTGAAAGTTTCCGCGAAGGCTGCGGTCCAGTCGCGACCGTAGGAGTCATTGCGGTAGATCACGGCGGCCCGTCGCGCCTCGAGCGAGTCCAGCGCGAATCGAGCGACTGCGGCGCTCGCGGCCAGGTCATTCGGGCAGACGCGGAAGAACCACCTGCTGTGGCCTGAGAGGCGCGGGCTGGTAGCAGTTGGAGAGACGGCAACCACTGCGTGCTCGCCGTCGTGCTCGACGTCTTCATAAACCGGAATGGCATTGAGCGATGAGCCGCTCTCGCTGTGCCCCACTACACCAAGCACGCCGTTGTCATTTCTCAGCTCGGTGGCGCTCTGAACCGCACTCGTAACGCCGGGCGAACTGGTACGAGCGGCGAATCGATAGGCGCTGCCGCGTGAATTCAGGTGTTCGATTGCGAGGCTGACTCCCTGTGATACGAACTTCATGCCCATCTTCGAGGGGTCGTGTGCCACGCCAATCCCTACCGCGCCATCGGCAACGGGAGTGTGAGGGAGCAATGCGACGCCGGCTGTTTCAGCAGGGGAGTCGGCAACCATGACGACCGGCGCGCCGTCAGAGGCCGGGCCCTGGTTTGCAGCGTGCTCGTGCTCTTCACCTCCGCACGCCATGACCAGGAGCAGTGCAACAGCGGCTGGCAGAAGCTGGCCGGGGTGCCGGAGTGCATGAAGGGCGCCCAGCGGCCGGGCGTCGTCGCTCGGGCGGTTGGAGAGAGCTGGCGGCATGTCGTCGTGCAGGTCGCGGGAGTTGCTCTGCACTGCTCCGCGGGTGGTCGGGAGCGGTGCATTGTAGAGGACGAAGCGACGGTGGGAGTGGTCACCCACGCGGGGTACAGGGGCTCTTCGTGAAGAGCTTACCGGGGTCGTCCCACAAACCGGTGCAATAGCTTACCTTGACTCTTGCAGTTAACGTCTTGAACAGGCCCCTGCGGCTCGGTAGCTTTTGGCCGCTCACCCGACCGTGTGGCGAATGCAGCGCTCCCGCTGCGACTTTGCCACAGCAACGATGTAACTACGGATCCGGCATGTCTTTCAACCACCGCCCGCGGCAGTTCGTCGCGGCCGCTCTGTCGGCCGGGCTCGTGCTGGCGCTTGCAGCGTGTGCGCAGGACTACCCGAACTCGACATTCAATCACCACACCGAGTTCAATACTGCTATCGACTTCCTCTGGGACCGTCTGCTCTTCTGGGGCACGATAGTCTTTGTGGTGGTCGAGGTAGCCCTCATATACACGATCATCAAATTCCGTCACCGTGAGGGGGCTCCAGCTCCCAAGCAGGTGCATGGCAATACCACGCTGGAGATCATGTGGACGGTAGCACCGGCCCTGATCCTGATTCTTATCGCCGTCCCCACGGTTCGCACGATCTTCCGCACGCAGGCTCCGGCAGTTCCGGAAGCACTGCAGGTGGAAGTGATCGGCCATCAGTGGTGGTGGGAGTTCCACTACCCCGAGTACGGTGTGCGTACGGCCAATGAGCTGTACCTGCCCGTAGGTCGAACCGTGAATCTCACGCTGGTCACTAAGGACGTGATCCACTCGTTCTGGGTGCCCCAGCTTGGTGGAAAGCGCGATCTCATCTCGAATCGCACGAACTACCTGTGGTTCACGCCGGACTCCTCGCTCGAGTCGACCGTATGGAACGGTTTCTGTGCCGAGTTCTGCGGTCCGTCGCACGCGAACATGAAGTTCCGTACGTACACGGTTCAGCCGGACGAGTTCGAGCGGTGGATGTCGAACCAGCAGTCACCTGCGGCCTTCGGGGCGGTCACGCCACCGGCACCCGCGGCGGCTGAAGGAGAGGCGGTGCAGGTTGCGGCTGCAGACAGCGTGACGCCGGCTGCTGCACTGGAGCCGTACTGGTATCCGGAGGAGGAGCTTCCTGCGTACGCGATACCGACGGGCAGGATTCCGGCGTCACTTGCGATGCCTGACGGGCTGGTAGGTGACCCGCAGCGCGGGTTGGAGATTTATTCGCGCTCCACGTGCATCGGTTGTCACGCGATCAGCGGCAACCCGATGTCTCTGGCGCGGATCGGTCCGGACCTGACGCACATTGGCTCCAGGCATACGCTCGGCGCGGGCATGTTCCCGAACGAGCCGTCGTTCATGTTCGCCTGGATCAAGAACTCGCGTGCGCTGAAGCCCGGAAGTCTCATGCTGCCCGTTGGAATCGGCCAGCGTGATCCGATTACCGGCATGGTGATCGGAGAACGGGGTGGATTGAACGATCAGCAGATCGCGGACATCGTCGCCTACCTGCAGGCGCTCAAGTAATCGGCTCTCGACTGAAGGATACGGAGACCAGGATGGCTACCACTGCGGCCACAGCACCGGCAATTCACGCCACGCCCGTAAGCAAGAAGGGCGGGGTGATGAGCTGGCTCACGACCACGGATCACAAGAAGATCGCGGTCCTATACCTCTACACTGCTCTATTCTTTTTCATTTTCGGAGGACTCGAGGCAGTCATCATCCGTGCCCAGCTCATGCTGCCGAATGGCGAGCTGGTGTCTGCGGAGCTGTACAACCAGCTGATGACGATGCACGGCACGACGATGATCTTCCTCGCCGTCATGCCGCTGTCCGCCGTGTTCTTCAACTTTCTGATTCCACTTCAGATCGGTGCGCGAGATGTGGCGTTCCCACGTCTCAATGCATTCAGCTACTGGGTGTACCTGCTGGGCGGAATTTTCATCACGGTGCCCATCTTCTTCATGGTGGCGCCTGACGGTGGCTGGTTCGCATACGCACCACTCACCACCAACCAGTTCTCACCCGGCGTGAACATCGACTTCTGGGTGCTCGGCATCCAGATACTCGGTCTTTCGTCGCTGGCGGCTGCGTTCAACTTCATTACCACGGTGATCAACATGCGTGCACCGGGAATGAACATGATGCGCATGCCGATGTTCACGTGGATGGCGTTCGTTACGCAGTTCCTGATTGCACTCGCATTCCCGGCGATCACGATCGCACTGGTGTTCCTGCAGTTCGACAGGTTCTTCGGCACCACGTTCTACGACATCACCGCGGGCGCTGATCCGCTGCTGTGGCAGCACCTGTTCTGGATCTTCGGCCACCCCGAGGTCTACATCCTGATCCTGCCGGCATTCGGCCTGATCTCCGAGGTGATACCGACCAACGCGCGCAAGCCGCTGTTCGGCTATCCCGTGATGGTGTACTCCGGAATCCTCATCGCATTCCTGGGCTTCGGCGTGTGGGCTCACCACATGTTCGCGGTGGGAATGGGTCCCGTGGCAGATACGGTGTTCGGCCTCATGACGATGCTGATCGCCATTCCCACGGGTGTGAAGATCTTCAACTGGATCGCCACGCTCTGGGGCGGCAATCTCCGCCTCAATACGGCAATGCTCTTCGCCATCGGCCTGCCGGCGCTGTTCACGATCGGCGGTATCTCCGGCGTCATGCACTCGTCGCCGCCGGCGGTAATGCAGCAGACGGACAGCTATTTCATCGTGGCGCACTTCCACTACGTGCTGTTCGGTGGAAGCATGATGGGAATTTTCGCGGGGCTTTATCACTACTTCCCGAAGATGTTCGGCCGCATGCTGAACGAGCGACTGGGCAAGTGGCACTTCTGGCTGAACTTCATCGCGATGAACCTCACGTTCTTCCCGATGCACTATTCCGGAATGCTTGGAATGCCGCGCCGCATCTACACGTATGACGCACAGCAAGGTTGGGAAACTTTCAACCTTCTGTCGTCACTCGGCGCCTTCCTGCTCGCCATCGCCACGGCGGTGTTCGTAGTCAACTTCTTCTGGAGCAAGCGGAACGGTGCACTTGCGCCGAATGATCCGTGGGGGGCGCCCACCATCGAGTGGAGCATTCCTTCGCCGGTGCCGGAGTACAACTTCGCGAAGCTTCCCACCATCACTTCGCGCTATCCCATGTGGGACCTTCCGTCGAAGGATCCGGCTGGTGTAGGTACGCGTGCCGGTCGTGAGAGTGGCGTGGTTATGGAAACCGAAACCTTCACAGCGGCAGAGCTGGGAATACCCATGCCCCTGCCATCCATCAAGCCGTTGCTTGCTGCGTTCTCCATCGTGGTTCTGCTGTCGGGAATGTTCTTCCTGAGCAACGACAGCAAGATGCTCGCGCTGGTGCTGATGATCGGTGGAGGCATTGCCACGTTCGGCTTCATCGTGTCGTGGCTGTCATCACCACTCGAGGAACATCATTGAGAATGCTGGCAGCAGCCTGACGCGGCCTCATGATCGAGGCCTGCCGATTCTGCTGCCATCTTCACTGTCCCCCATATCCCACTAGTTAAGTGTCCAACGCTGCCGCTGTCGCAGAGCACGCGACGCATCATCACCATACCTCCACCGGCCTGGATAACCGCAAGATCGGTTTGTGGGCGTTCATCGGTTCGGAGTGCATGCTGTTCGGGTCCCTCATTGCTACCTACCTGTCGTACAAGGGAAAGAGCCTTGTCGGTCCGTTCCCGCATGAGGCATGGACCAGCCCGCAGGGAGAGACCTTCCCGGCAATCCTGGACATCCCGGTAACATCCGCATCCACCTTCGTGCTGCTGATGTCGTCGCTGGCCATGGTGCTGGCGCATAACGCCGTGGTGCACCGTCACAAGCCGAAGGTCACGACCACAGACAGGATTATCGGCAACTCCAGCCTCTGGCTTGGAATGACCGCGCTGCTGGGCCTCGCGTTCCTGTGTTTCCAGGCCTACGAGTTCACGGCGTTCGTGCACGAAGGGCTTTCGATCGGAACGAACCTGTTCGGGTCGTCGTTCTACACGCTCACAGGCTTCCACGGTGCTCACGTGGCAGTTGGTGTTCTCTGGCTCACGGCACTGCTGTTCATCGACCGCAAGCGCACGCTCCAGCCGGAAGACGCCACCAATGTTGACCTGTGCGCCCTCTACTGGCACTTCGTGGACGTCGTGTGGATCGCGATCTTCACGCTCATCTACCTGATCAAGTAGGAGTTCGTGATGGCAGACAACGTATCGCATGCGGCGCATGCAGAGGCAGCGCCGCACGAGGAGCATCATCCCACCTGGCAGACATACGTAAAGATCGGCGTAATCCTCTTCATCATTACTGCTATCGAGGTATCGGCGTTCTTTATCCCGGCGTGGGAAACGTCACGTATCTACGTGCCGTCAATGCTGTTCCTGTCGTCGCTGAAGTTCATTGCGGTGGTACTCTTTTACATGCACCTGAAATACGATCACCGTCTGTTCCGTGCACTGTTCACGGGACCGCTGATCGTGGCGATCATAACGATCATCTCGTTGTTGTTCCTGTTCGATCAGCTGTCGATTTCCTTCTAGCAGGCAGCAGGCAGCAGGAGGTGGCAGGGTGACGGGAGCGGCCTGAAGGCGGGTCTCCACACTCGCAGCAATGAACGCGCGGGATGACGGCCTTGTACGGCTGTCATCCCGCGTTTTGCGTGGGGACCTGCCAGGAATCGGCGAGACGGCTGGGGGCGCGGACGTGAGGGCTGCAGGCTGCGGGCGTGAGGCCTGACGGCGCAAGGGCTGCGGACGAAAGGCTGAAGCAGCAAGGGCGGCCAAATGCCCGAAGAAAGTCCACCCCCTGCACTCCGCGTCAGCAGCCGCTACTCCTCCCCTGCCAGCGCACGTCTCAGCTCCGTACCCAGTTGCGGGTGCCGGCGCCACAGGTACATGCCCATCAGCCCGGCAGCCACCAGATTGGCCAGGCCCACCTGGTACCACGCCAGCGCACCGATCAGCCTCGGGTTCGCGAGCATCGCCGAGATTCCGTAGAACATCACCTGGATCGCTACGAAGAGTATGAGCGCGCCAGCCAGCACCGATGGCTCGCGCTCGCTCAGCCTCACGACAGCCGCCGCGACTATGCCGAGCGCGATGAAGGCCGCAAAGTGCACAATCGTGTAGAGGCCGACATACAGCGCCTTCCCGTCGGTTTCCTGCGCTGCGCCGAAGAGGCTGAGAAAGGCCTCGCCAAGTGTCGCCGGCGTCAGCAGCGGAACGCCCGCCACCGTATCGATGATCAGGAACCAGACGGAAACGCCCAGAGCTCCCAGCACCCCTGCAATCGTTCCTTCGCGAACCACACTTCTGGTTGCCATTTGATCCCCCACGAATCAATGTGATTCCCGGACTCACATGGGCGCGGCGACCACTGCCTGTACAGCCAGCAGCCGCCGGATCAGCAATCCTGCCATCGGCAGAGACCGGTGAATCGAAAACACAGTGAAGCCGGACTCTCGACAACCGATGACCTGCAGCACACTATCCTGCTCATGACTCCACCATACACTTCCATCGCACGGCGCAACACCATCGTTGCAGGGGGCATGCTCGCGCTCCTCGTCCTGGTCGGCTGCGGCGAACAGAATGTCGCCTGCATTGCGCCCACGGACCAGGATCTCGCAGCTGCAGCCGCCCGAGCCTACATTGACGGCCGCTCGCCCAAGCCACTTCGCTTCCTGTCGGCAGTGTCCACAGACAGTGCCATGCCGGTTACCGGGATGCGTGTCCTGCAGGATCTGGGTCCGACGTACCTGTATCCGCCGGATTCCGCCGGGCAGGAGGTAATTCACGCACGCCTGGCCGAGTCTCCGTGGCCCTCGATGCTGGTGACGTACCATGGCTGCGGGC
>DATGOL010000210.1:0-4144 GCA_035306065.1 Gemmatimonadales bacterium
GAGTAGTCGCCACGTCGCGCACCATCTCGGCGGCAATCACGTCCTTCCCCGTGCGCTGGTTCACCACCGTCACGAGTGCGCGATCTATGAGTTCGGTAAGAGTCTGTGCCATGGTTATGTGAAGCCGGTTGTTACGGCGGAGGATCCGTGGGCCGGGATGGGCTTGTCAGTCCACTAGCAGCCTGATGGTACGAACGGCGGGAACCCGCAAACGCAGATGCGCCTCGAGACCCGGAACGAAGTTCACAACGGAGAGGTCACAGTCTGCGCAGCCGCCCTCCACTTCGAGCACGGCTTCGCCCGTCTCCACTCCGAAGGAGACCAGTTCCAGCCGCGCGGGCTGGAAGGGAAGCATGCTGCGGGCATCCTCGAGGGCGTGTCGAATGCACGCCTCGATGGCAGCGCGTTGCGGCGCGGGATCACGGAAGAAAACGGCCATCCGTAGAAGGTAATCGGGCTGCAGAGCTGTTGGCTGGACGTAGCTGGACGTGGTGGGGCGGGGCTGGACGTAGCTGGACGTAGCTGGACGTAGCTGAACGTGGCTGAACGTGGCTGAACGTGGCTGAACGTGGCTGGGGCGTAACGGGACGGGGCGTGGTGGGGCGGCAGCGGAGCTGCACCGCCAGCTGCGTCGGGCATGGCAGCCGGAATGCTGCTCCCCTGAGTGCTGGCTCGGCGTAAACTGAGTTCTCCGCGCATTCGCCTGCCTGGAGTCAGACGACCTGATCCGTCCCCGGTGCAGGCCCGGCTTCCTTCACACGCGTAGCAGCGACCCGCTACGAAGCGCGAGAAGGAAGCCTGACCCGTGGGAAACGAATCACCGGCCTGCGGAAACGAGGCATACGAGGCATTCCCCACCTTTTCCTGCGCTCGAGCAGCAGGTAGATGGCCGGAGTTACCGTAAGCACCAGGAACGTGCTGCTCGTAAGGCCCCCGATCAGGGCATAGCCCAGTGCGTTCCAGATGTTCTTGTCTGCATACTCGCTGAACAGCACGAGTGGCAGCAGCCCGAATATGGTGCTCATGGAGGTCATCAGGATCGGGCGCACTCGCTGAAGTGTGCCCTGCACGAGAGCGTCGCTGAGGTCCAGCCCCTGCCGGCGCCGCAGCTGATTAACCCGGTCCACCAGCAGTATCGCGTTGTTCACCACGATGCCGCCCATCATGATCACGCCGATCACAGCCTCACGCGTGAAGCTGGCGTTCGCGTAGAAGAAGATCACGAACACACCGATCAGCGCCATGGGCACCGTGAGCAGAACACAGAACGGCTGACGCAGCGACTCGAAGAGCGCCGCAGTCACCATGAATACCAGCACGAGCGACAGGCCGAGCACACCGTACAGCTGGCGCGCTTCGTCGGTGTCCCAGCGCCACTCCTGCCTTCCCTCCAGCTTATAGCCTTCGGGCAGTCGAGTGGTGTTGATCACTCCTTCATGTATCTGGTCACCCAGCTTCGTCGGCCCGCGGAACTCATACGCGACAACGCGCTTGTACTCCTGATTTTCTCGCTCCACCAGGCCCAGCGTACGGCGTTCGTCGATCGTTGCAACGTCACCGAGCCTGACGCCGCCCCCGGTCGTGGTCGGGATGATCAGCCCGGCGAGCCTGAGCACATCATAGTCCCGATAATCCTGCAGCTTCACGGACAGGTCGCGCTCCTCACCGCCTACTCGAATCTGCGTTCCCACACCACCCAGGCTCGCACCCTGTGCAGCTGCCGCGATCTGTACCATCGCCTGCTGAACAGTGAGGCCGTGCATTGCCAGCCGATCCCTGTCCAGTTCCAGCACCACCTCGGTTACGCGGTCGCCATATCCCCACTGACCGCTTGCATTGATGTCAACGTTATGCACACGGCCACTGGAACGTTCGAGCCTGTCCTTCAGGCCCTCAGCGATCTCGAGAGCGGTGAGGTAGTTGTAGCCGTAGATCGTTATGCGGTAGTTGGGTGAACTTCCGCCGCCACCGTAAAAGGACGGTCCGTAGCCGTACACCCGAACCTCCGCGCCACCGAACTGAAAGCCGTACGCCGTAAGCTCTTCCTTGATGGCCTCCGGCACTCCGGTGTTCTCCACCGAGTCTGCGAAGTCAATCCGGATCTGCGCGCGCTGCGGCGTAACGAAGGTCTCGAACCTGGAGATATGGGGCAGCTCTGCGATGCGAGACTCAAAATGGCGAGCCAGTTCGTCTGTGCGGGCGAGTTCCTCGCCACGCGGCTGCGAAATAATCACGTCCAGGTACGTGCTCTGCCCGCCGAAGCCGCGCCATAGCACCCCGCGCTGCACGTACTTGTCGAACAGGTACCAGGACCCTCCGACCATGGCCGCACAGAGGATGACGGTAGCCCAGGGAAAGCGCAGCGTTCCGCGCAGGAGAGCAGCGTAGAATCGAATGTAGATCGGCGGGCGTGCCGGCCCTGACGACGACGGCACTTCGAGACCGTCCGATGATATCGACGCCGGAAGCGGAGTAAGATTCCCCGCCGCATCCGTGCCGCCTGTCCGCCCTCCACCTGCCCCCGCAGCGGCACCCGAGCGCAGCAGACGCGCTCCCAGCGCCGGAATGAAGCTGAACGCCACGAACAGGCTCGCGGCCAGGCTCAGCCCCACCACCATCGCGAGAGGCACGTAGTACACCCGCAGCTCGCCCTGCAGGTACACGAACGGAATGAACACAACGAGTGTGGTTACGGTGGCAGCAAGGATTGCCAGCACCACCTCGCGGGAGCCTTCCTCCGCCGCCACGTGTGGCTCCTCCCCCATCCGCCAGCGCCTGAAGATGTTCTCCAGCACCACGATCGCATTGTCTGCAATAAGGCCGAAGCCCATTGCCAGTCCCATGAGCGTAAGAACGTTCAGCGAGAAGCCCAGGAAGTACATCAGGTTCAGCGCGATCAGTACCGAGAATGCAATCGTTGCGCATACGATCAGCACGGACCTGTACGACCCGAGAAAGATCAGCAACACCGCGAATATCACAGCGGCAGACACCAGCGATCTCTCACGCAGGTCCGTGAGTTGAGTACGGATCTCGCGACTCTCGTCACGCGTGATGATCATTCTCGTTCCGGGAAGCAGCTGGCTCTCCACGTCCGTGAGCCGTGCCTTCACCTCGTCTGCCACCTCGACCGTATTGGTCGCAGACTTCTTGATCACCTCGAACCCGACCGCAGGAAACGCGTCTATTCTCTGGAGACCCGTGGGCTCTTCATACGTATCGCGAACAGTGGCGATATCGCGAAGCCGAACGATGCGCCCCATGTCTTCCTTCATCACTGCCTGAAGCAGGTCCGGCGCGGAATCCGGGCTTTGCCGAATGGCTACCGTGTGCAGCAGTCCATCCCGCTCCACGCGTCCTGCCTCAGACACGAAGTCGAGGTCGCGAACCCGATCGCGAACCTGCTGCGGCGTTAGGGCGAAGGCGGCGAGTCGCTCCTCGTCCAGCAGGATCTCCAGCACCCTGCGACGCCCGCCGCCCGCGTTGACGTCGCCCACACCATCGATCTGTCTGAGAGCAGGGGCGATGATGTCATCAACCTGCTCGCGCAGCGCTTCCTGCGTGTACGGGCCCGTAACCTGATACGACAGAAACGGCAGCCGCTGATCCTGAAACTCCTGCGGCGTGTATGGAGACACGCGCGGGCTTTGCGCACCTGCCGGCAGCTCGTCGGACAGGGACGCCAGTCGTTCCAGCAAGTCAAGACGCGCGAAGTTCATGTCTGTTCCACGCGCGAACTCCACGCTCACTGCCGCACGACCCATTCCCTGCTGCTGCGAAGATCGTGACGTCACCTTCTCCACTCCGCGAACCTGCTGAATGGCAGACTCGAGTGGAGATGTGTAGAACGCCTCCATGGTCTCCGGGCTCGCACCGCGCCATTCGCCATCGATGGTAAGCCGCGGAAGCGTGGTGTCCGGAAGAAGTTCCAGCGGAATGTTTCTCCATGCAGCCACGCCAAGCAGCGCAGCGCACATGTAGATCATGGAAACGGCGATGGGACGCCTGATGGAAAAGCGGATCATCGCGCCTTCTCCGTGTCACGCCGCTGGCGCCGCATAACGCCGAGATCAGTCACCCGCTGCTCCGGTAGGAACGAACTCCCGCGAAGTGCTCGACTCCCGCACGCGAAGCTGTTCGATGA
>DATGOL010000211.1:0-10401 GCA_035306065.1 Gemmatimonadales bacterium
CGGCACGATCACGTCCATTTTCAACCTCCGGCATTCGGCGCCTGAAGGCACATCGCGTTTCGTTGGCCGTGCGTCGGTTCGAATGCAGCCTGAGGTGGTACTCGATGTGGACGCCGATGTTGCTCCGCTCAACGTTGCCACGCTCGGTTCGTTCGCGCCTGACGCCGGCCTTCACGGCATGCTGTCGGGGCCGGTGAAGCTTCGCGGACCGTTGAGCAATGTTGCTGTAGACGCGAGGCTGACCGTGAACGAGGGCGGCAGTGTTGCAGTTCTCGGTAGCGCAAACCTCGCGGAGCCGGGCCAGAGCTACGCATTCAACCTGGAGACGCGTGCATTCAACGTAGCTGCCCTGACGACGTCTGCGCCGAGCACTTCACTCACGCTGCATGGCCGTGTGGCGGGTGCCGGAATGAACCCGGAAACGCTAACCGCTTCGGTCCAGCTGACTGCCGACTCGTCTGGTGTGGCCCGTTTCGGTGCAGATTCGCTGCAGCTTCGCGCAACTGCCACGGGCGGGCTCGTTACGCTGGATACGCTCCGACTGTGGGCACCGGGTGCTGCACTGTCTGCAGGCGGAACGTTCGGGATTGCCGAAGGCCGGGCTGGCAGGCTCGCCTTCCGTGCGACGGTTGACTCGCTGCACCACTTTGCGAGTTACCTGCCTCCTGATTCGACCAGCAGTACAACACGTCCTGCAGCCTATCGGCGCATGCGCGCAGCGGCTGTGGCAGACTCGTTGCAGCGCGCGCAGAGCCAGGCGGTACAGGAAGTAGCACTTGGCCGACGGATGGCGGAAGCCGAGTCGGCCGAGGACACGCCGGTGGAGATTCCGCGCGATTCGCTTTCAGGGTCGCTCTATGCCGCGGGTGTTCTGGAGGGCGGTATTGGTTCGGCGCAGGTGTCCGGGCGTGCGGGTTTGCTGGACCTGGTTGCAATGGGCAGCACGGCTCGTGAGGCGCGCGTGGAGTATCGCTGGCTGGCCGGCCTCACCGACAGCTCACGCATCCAGGCTTCTGCGTCTGTTGATGAACTGCTTGCGTTCGGCTTCGCGCTGGACAGCGTGTCTACGGATTTCGAGTACGGTACCTCGGAAGGAAGCATTGCCGCACGAGTGTGGCAGGACGCGCAGCGTGACTACGTGGCTGCAGCGGAGTTCGAGCTTGCGGAGGGTGTGAGAACCATCCGCATCCAGGAGATGGCACTGCGCTTCGACTCAACCACCTGGCAGGGTGTTCGTGAGGCGGCGATTCGCATTGACTCCACAGGTTTGGGGGTTGACAGCCTGGAGCTGCGCGATGGGCATACCGGCCGCATCTTCGCGAACGGATTGTACCCTCGCAGCGGCGCGGGGGAACTGAACGTTTCCATCCGTGAGCTGCCGGTTGGCCAGATACTGGCGCTCGTCCAGGAGGATGCAGGCGCGGATGGTCTCCTGTCCGTGGATGCCAGGCTGTCGGGAGATGCCGCAGATCCGGAGATAGTTGGCGCTGCCGGTATCGTTGATGGTGCCTGGCGGGAGGTTCCGCTGCCCACTGTGCGCAGCACTTTCTCATACTCTTCGCGTTCCCTTCGTGCCGAGCTGGAGGCCCTGGGCCACTACGCAACACCGGCTGCGGGGCGGCGGGTGCTGTATGCAACGGCGCAGCTGCCTGTGGATCTCGCGCTTTCGAACGAAGAGGGCCGGGATCGGCTGCCTGACGAACAGATAGTCGCGGACATCACCGCCGACAGCCTGCCCTTCGGCCTGGTTGCCGCGGTGCTGCCGGAGATCTTCGAACGGGCAGCCGGATCTGCCACGGGACAGTTCACGGTTCGCGGCACTACGCGATCACCCGAGCTGGCCGGAGGCATCGAGCTTCGCGATGGCGTTGTACACATCATCCCGCTCGGCGTAACCGTCGCGGGGATTGCAGGCAGCATGCGACTCGATGGCGATACCGTTATCGTGGACTCGCTTGCCGGCTACAGCCGCGGGCGAATCCTCGTGCGAGGCGGTATCGGGCTGGATTCCATTTCCGCACCGTCGTTCGACCTGTACCTGGTGGCGGAGGACGCTCACCTGCTCGACAACGACATCGGTGACGTGTATGTGGATGCCGGCATCGCAATGCGCGGCCCGTATGACGGAGTGTACGTCTCCGGTGCAGCACGCATTCGGGAAGGTGTGTTCTACATCCCTGAGGCCGACACACGCAACGTGATTGCCGCGGATGACCCTGCGCTCTTTGCCGTTGCTGATCGGGAACTGCTGCAGGAGCAGGTGTTGGAGGAGGGAAATCCGCTGCTCGAAAACCTCAGCGCAGACGTGAGGCTCCTCGTGGACAGGGGCACCTGGGTGAGGTCTCGTGAGGCCAATGTCGAGATATTCACGCCGGAGGAGAGCGGGCCGCTGGAGGTGAGCCTGGACCAGTCCGAGGGAGCCATCCTGCTGGAGGGCGTCGTGAGCACCGAAAGGGGCACATACGAGTTCCTCGGTCGAAGGTTCGAGCTCCGCCAGGGATCAGTAGTTTTCGTGGGTACTCCCACTATCAATCCCACGCTGCAGCTCAGGGGTGAGAACGTGGTGAACGTGCCTGCTCGTGAGGCGCTCACCATTCGAATCCTCATTGGCGGCACCATGAGTGAGCCGGTGATTTCGCTCGAGAGTGACGCACAGCCGCCGCTGTCACAGTCAGACCTCATCTCCTACCTGGCGCTTGGCCAGAGTTCCTCCACGTTGCTGCAGCAGCAGGGGAGCAGCGTGACGGGCGGTGGCTCACAGGGTCTGGTGGGAACGGCGAGCGAGGTGGTAACGCAGCGCCTGCCGGCGTTCGCCATGAACGTGCTCTTCAACGAGCTGCTGCTCAACCAGTTCGAGTCCAGCGCCGGCCGCCGGCTCGGCGCAGACGTGTTCAACATCACACCTGCAGACGTGCCTATCGAGGCGGCAGCCAGCGACACCAGGCAGCTCAACAATTTCCTGGTGGGCACCGAGGTGGAACTTGGCCGCTACTTCAACCAGCAGACGTTCGTGTCTGTGAACCTGCGCCCGAGCTTCCTGTTGCAGACGGAGGGCGTACCGGCAACGCAGCCGGGGCTGCGAGTGCAGTTCCGGCCGCGTTCCTACCTGCGATTCGAGGGCACGTTCGAGCCTCGATTCCTGCTGCGCGAACCAACGCTGGAAACCCGGGACGTGCGCAGCTTTGAGTCTGCGGGAGTACTCGGGTTCTTCATCACCCGCGAGTGGCGCTGGTAGCTGGCTACTGCGGCCCGAGCTTCTCGTAGAGCACGGCAGCCGCTCGCATTCCCAGCTGGAAGTTCTCAACGCTGATCCACTCATCGGGCGCGTGGGCATTCTCGCCAGGCAGGCCGAAGCCCATCAGCAGAACCGGTGCGCCGAGTATGCGGGCGAAGTCGTTGACCACGGGAATGGATCCGCCTTCGCCAACGATCACGGGCTCGCGTCCGAATGCTGCAGCCAGTGCCTCACGCGCGGCGTCGTACAGCGGGCCATCCAGTTCGGCACGCCAGGGGCGCCCGCCGTGCAGCGCGGTAACGGTAGCCTTCACGCCAGCGGGTGCCACCTTCTCCACATGTGCCGCCAGCAGTTTCTCCACGGTTTCAGGGTCCTGGTCAGGCACCAGGCGACAACTCACCTTGGCCATTGCCGTCGCGGGCAGAACCGTCTTTGCGCCCTCGCCGGTATATCCGCTCAGCAGGCCATTCACCTCGCATGTGGGTCGCGTCCACAGACGCTCGAGGGTGGTGTAACCCTTTTCACCACCGAGCGCGGGCGCGCCCGTCTCTTCGAGGAATGTGTCGTCCGAGAAGGGCAGCTGTCGCATCTGCTCGCGCACGTGTGCAGGCCATTCGCTCACGGCGTCGTAAAAACCTTCAACCGCCACACGACCATCCGCGTCGTGCAGCGTGGCCAGAATTCGCGCCAGTGCCATGGCCGGATTTACCACCGCGCCGCCATAGCTGCCCGAGTGGAGATCGCCCGCAGGGCCGCGGACGTTTATCTCGAAGTACGCAAGCCCGCGAAGTGACGAGAGAATGGACGGTATTCCAGGTGCGAACATGGCCGAATCCGATATCACCACCGCGTCACACTGCAGGCGATCCGCATGCTCGCGTATGAACTCCTCCAGGTGCTCGCTCCCAACCTCCTCCTCGCCCTCGGCCAGCAGCACGACATTCACCGGCAACGCTCCGCGCACGGAAAGAACCGCCTCGAGAGCCTTCACGTGAAGGAACAGCTGGCCCTTGTCATCCACGCTCCCGCGAGCGTAGAGGCGTCCGTTGCGGACTTTGGGTTCGAAGGGCGGCGTGGTCCACAGATTCAGCGGCTCAACCGGCTGCACGTCGTAGTGGCCGTACACGAGCACGGTTGGAGCGCCGCTCCCCGCATTACGCCACTCACCCAGCACCACCGGATGTCCCGGCGTTGGGATCACCGTGGCAGACAGGCCGGCATTCGCCATTGACTCTGCAAGCCAGTTTGCGGCCCGGGCCATGTCACCCTTGTGTTCCGATCGGGCGCTCACGCTGGGAATACGGAGGAACTCGAGCAGCTCCTCGTGCATTCGAGACTCGTTGTCGGCGAACCAGCGTTCCAGGTCGGCGGGAATGGTCATGAGAAGTTCGTGCGGGCTCGTGAGCAGAAGGTCCGTTCCGCAGGCGCGAAGCGCATCGTAAGGGAACGGCGAAGGGGAGTAGAGATGCCATCACTCCCTGGGGCAAACCGGCTACTGTACGGAGTGTAGGTACGTCACGCACTGCGTACCAGTACCGGGCGCCAACCGCCCCGTTTCCCGTACCGTAACTCATGAACAGGCTCGCCGGCGAATCGAGTCCGTACCTGCTCCAGCACGCGGGAAATCCGGTTGACTGGTATCCCTGGGGTGAGGAGGCGTTTGAGCGAGCCCGACAGGAAGACCGGCCTGTACTCCTCAGCATCGGCTACGCAGCGTGCCACTGGTGCCACGTGATGGCGCACGAATCGTTCGAAGACGCAGAAACCGCTGCGCTCATGAACAGGCTGTTCGTGAATGTGAAGGTGGATCGCGAAGAACGGCCGGACGTGGATTCCATCTACATGCAGGCGGTGCAGGCAATGTCGGGACACGGGGGCTGGCCAATGACCATGTTCCTCACACCCAGCGGTGAACCGTTCTTTGGCGGCACTTATTTCCCGCCGGAAGATCGGCACGGAATGCCGTCGTTCCGCCGCATTCTCGAGTCGGTTGCGAACGCCTGGCACAACCGGCGAGAGCAGGTGACGGCCGCAAGTGAATCCGTGCGTGAGTTGTACGAGAGTGCGTCGGCCCCGCTTGCATCCACAGGCAAGCTGAGCAGCGAGCTTCTGGCGCGCGCAGTTCGCGGAATCGCTTCGGGATACGACGAACTGAACGCCGGCTTCGGCGGCGCGCCGAAGTTTCCGCCAACCATGACGCTTGACTTTCTCCTTCAGCACTGGCGCAGAACGGGGGATGAGCAGGCGCTGCGAATGGTGGAGGCAACCTGGCGAGCGATGTGCCGCGGCGGGCTCCACGATCATATTGGCGGCGGCTTTCACCGGTACTGCGTGGATGCCCAGTGGGGCGTACCACACTTCGAGAAGATGCTGTACGACAACGCGCTTCTCGTGAGGCTCGGCACGCATCTCTGGCAGGCTACCGCAAGCGAAGATGCACGCACGGTAACGGAACGCGCGCTGGATTGGCTCGCGCGCGAGATGACCGGTCCGGAAGGCGGATTTTACTCTTCGCTGGACGCAGATACCGAAGGCGAAGAAGGCCTGTTCTACGTCTGGACTCCCTCGGAGCTCCAGGACGCACTCGGGCACCAGGCCGAACTTGTGGCAGCGTGGTACGGCGTTACGCCACACGGGAACTTCGAAGGCAGCACGGTGCTGCACGAACCCAATGACCCGGAGGCGCTTGCCAGCCTAACCGGCGTACCGCTCAACCGGTTGCTGGAGGAAGTGGACGAAGCCAGGCCGCGACTGCTGAATGCTCGTGAGGCACGGACACGTCCCGCCCTGGACAACAAGGTGATTGCCGAATGGAACGGGCTGATGCTGCGCGGGGCAGCCACCGCCGCACGTGCGTTCAATCGTGAGGCTGACCGCGACATGGCGCTCCGCAACGCCGAATTCCTGCGCGACAACATGGTGCGCGACGGCCGCGTGCTCCGCGTATGGTCTCATGGCACGGGCGCACGCATACCCGGCATGCTCTCGGACCACGCCGCCATAGCGCTCGCATTTCTCGACGTGCATGCCGCCACGCTGCAACCGGAGTGGATTGCAGCCGCAGACGCCATTGCCACTTCATGCGCAGAGCACTTCTGGCAGGAAGACGCCGGCAGCTTCTTCGATACCGCGGCCGACGCCGATCCGCTCATCACTCGCCCGCGAGACGTTACCGACAATGCGCTGCCCAGTGGTACCTCCCTGGCATGCGAACTCTTTCTCACGCTCGACGCCCTGCTCCGGCGCCCCTCACTACGCCGCATTGCAGAAACAGTGCTCGAAGCCCTCGCGGAGCCCATGGCCAGGCATGGCACGGCCTTCGGTCATCAGCTCACCAACGCGGCGCGCGCCGTTCACGGTTTCGTGGAGGTGGCACTGATCCGGGGCAATCCCGCCAGCGGCCTGGAAGAGCTGCGTGCCGTTGCAGACGGCACTTATCTCCCGGGGCTGATACTCGCCGGCCCCGATCCCCAGAGCGACATCGCACTCCTCGCCGGCCGCCTTCCACTGGGTTCGCAGGACACCGCGTATGTATGCCGGCATCGTACATGCGAAATGCCAACTGCAGATTCCGCAAAGTTCCGTGAACAGCTGGAAAGCGCCGTGGTGAGCTGAAGGGAGTTCCGGCTCACTGTCATTTCCAGACCATCGCCCTGCGCCTCCCCGGCTTCACGAACCAACGCTAAGCTTTTGCCCGCAGGTGAAAGCTCACCACTCCTTCCGAGCTCCAGCGTCCAGCATGTCCCAAGGCAACAGCAACGACACGCCCATCTCCTTTGCTCGCGGACTTTTCGCAGGCGTAGTACAGCACCACCTGCTCTTTCCCTACCCCAAGTCGCTTGAGGTTCGAAACCCCGATGAGGCGCGCGAGGTTCGCCGGCTGATCAGGGAACTGCGACGAATGCAGGGCGACATCATCGACTCCGAACGCATTGATGACGAGGAGCGCGTTCCGGAGGAGGTGATCACGGCCTTCGCAGAGATCGGAATGCTGGGCCTCACCATTCCCAGGGAGTACGGTGGTCTCGAGCTCAGTTCCGCCGCATACGCGAGGGTGTTCTCTGCCCTGTCAACCGTAGACGCATCCCTGGCCGTGCTCGTAGGCGTACACTGCGGCCTTGGCTCACGCGCCATCGCACTGTTCGGCAGCCGGGAGCAAAGGCAGCGGTATCTGCCGCTGCTGGCCAGCGGACGTGAACTCGCCGCCTACGCCCTTACCGAGCCCGAAACAGGATCGGACGCACAGAACATCGTGTCGCATGCACGCCAGGAGCCAGACGGCTCCTGGGTACTGAACGGACGCAAGCTCTGGATCGGGAATGGTCATCGTGCGGGAGTAATTGCCACGTTCGCGCAAACCGAGGTGGAGCGGAACGGCAAGATCGTCAGGCGGCCGACCGCCTTTATCATTCGACCGGACATGCCGGGCTTCAGCGTGGAAGGCACGGTTCGCAAGCTTGGAATACGCGGCTCTACCCAGGCCGAGCTGTCTTACGACAACCTGCGCGTTCCCGCGGACCATGTACTCGGCCAGGTGGGCAAGGGGTTCTCGGTTGCCGTGCACGTGCTCAATGGCGGCCGCCTCACGCTCGCAGCCGGATGTACCGGGGCAAGCCGGCAGGTGGTTGAGGAAATGGTGCGCTTCGCCGAGTGGCGCGTGCAGTTCGGGCAGCCCATTGCGTCCTTCGAGATCACCCAGCGCAAGCTCGCGCAGCTTGCCAGCGAGGTGTACGCAGCAGACGCCATGCTGGGAGAGCTCGTGGCTGCCGCAGACCAGGGCGATTCGGACATCGCGCTCGAAGCTGCTATCGCAAAGGTGTTCGCCAGTGAACTTGTGTGGCGAGCGACCGACGAAATGGTGCAGGTGGCGGGCGGGCGCGGCTACGTGAAACCGTACCCGTATGAGCGCATGCTGCGCGACGCGCGAATCAACCGGATATTCGAGGGCACGAACGAGATCCTGCGCCTGTTCATCGGTCTCAACGGAGTGCAGGGACCGGCAGAAAAGCTGAAGGAAATCGGAACTGCAATGCGGCGTCCGCTCCGAAACCTGGGGCTGGTAAGCGGCTATGCCGCGTCACGCGTCAAGAGCGCCGTGCGCCCGTCTGCCGAGATGGACGCAGCCGTTCACGTGAGGCTGGAAGAACACCGCAAGTATTTTCTCAAGCACGTGGCCGAGTTGTCGGCCGCCACCGACCGCGCCATAAGGAAGTACCGCACCGGGATCCTCGAGCGGCAACTGGTGGTGGAACGGCTGGCCAACATGGCCATCGAGCTGTACGCTACCGCGTGCGTACTCGCGCGAACGCAGGCACTTCTGGACGACCGGGGGCTGGAGCAGTGCTCGCGCGAACTCGCACTCTGTGACCTGTTCTGCGTAGAGGCAGGCAGACGTTTCAGGAGCCAGCGGCTTGCGCTCGACTCTCGCGAGGAAGACGTGGACGATACCCGCAGGGATATTGCCGCAGCAGTTCGCGAGGAGCGCCGGTACTGGGTACCCGATTCGATCCTGGAGGAACTCGCGAACGAAGACGCTCAGGATGGTGCCGAGACCAATCGACAATCATCTGCCCGAACCTGAACTCGGGCCTGTTTTCCGACCAGCCTCACAGTGTAGTGAGGCGACGTACACTTCACGGGGCCGAGTGAAGCGCTACCCGTGCGGTGAATCCCTCTCGGACTGGAGATATTGAAGCGGATGAGCAATAGCAAAACCGTGCTGGTCACAGGTGCGGCCGGCTTCCTGGGACAGAATCTCGTACGCCAGCTTCTGGACGACGGTCACAGAGTGCGTGGCATGGTGAGGTCGCCAGCGAATGCTCGGGAGGTACTCCCCGATTCCGTGGAGGTGGTGCGCGGCGACGTCGTAGATGCGGCAGCGGTTGCCAGGGCGGTGCAGGGTGTTGACGTCGTCTACCATCTGGCGTCAACGTTCAGGACAGCGAAGGTGCCGGCGTCCGTGCACCACGAAGTTCATGTGGACGGCACCCGAAACATGCTGGAGGCATCTCGCGAGGCCGGTGTGAGCATGTTCGTGCAGTGCAGCACCTGCGGTGTGCACGGCGATGTGAGGGAGATTCCTGCGCGCGAGACCACGGAGTACGCGCCCGGCGATGCATACCAGCGCACCAAACTCCTTGGCGAAGAACTGGCGCTCGAATTCCATCGGAACACGGGTTTTCCGGTAACCGTCATCCGCCCGACCACCATATACGGACCGGGTGACTATCGGCTGCTCAAGATGTTCAGGGGAATCGCCCGGCGTCGGTTCCCGATGATCGGCTCGGGCGAGACGCTCGCGCATCTGGTTTATGTAACGGATGTCGCCCGGGGAATGCGGCTGGCCGCCAGCAACCCGGCATCGGTAGGAGAGGCGTTCCTGATCGGCGGTGCCGAGTCGCGAACGCTGACGGAACTCTACGCCATGATCGGCGAGGCAGTTGGAACGCGCCCACTCCCGCTAAAGCTTCCCGCATGGCCCTTTTTTGCGGCTGGTGTTGTTTGTGAGTTCGTATGCCAGCCGTTCGGAATCGAGCCACCGATCTTTCGCCGACGCGTGGCGTTCTTCACGAAGAACAGGTCCTTCTCGATCGAGAAGGCGAGAGAGAAGCTGGGCTACGAACCCGAAATGAGCCTGTCCGCGGGGATCAACGCTACGGCAGACTGGTACGCTGCACAGGGCCTGCTGGGCAATTGAGCGAGCCCGGGATATGGCAAGAGAAGGTGCTGACCGATGCTGACTCGCGATTGATTGCGTCCGGGTCGTGCCGCGGCGGTACCCATGAGCGTCTTCAGGGGAGATACGATCGGGGAGTGCGAGTGATTCGCGCTTTCTGCAACGTCCCCACTCGGGTCGGCCGGAAATGCAGCAATACAGAACCACTGGGGCCACTAAATCCGAACTCTCGCGTCCGGCCGAAGCCGCGCGTTCAGTGGCGAACAGCTTCTGATGCCCAGACGCAGATCGATGCGTACGCCGGCCACGCCTGCACTCGGGATACGTGCAGAGGGAATTGGCATCCGGCATGAGAAGCCATCGCGCGGCAGTACGCGGCGCACCGGAACAACCGCGCTTCCGCTTCGAATGAAGAATGCGGTGATGGGGCTACTCGGCTCGGGCGAGACGCTCGCGCATCTGGTTTATGTAACGGATGTCGCCCGGGGAA
>DATGOL010000212.1:0-14064 GCA_035306065.1 Gemmatimonadales bacterium
CACCTCCACCTCGATCCGACCCGACCTGCCCATTTCCACACCCTGCTCCACTGTCCACCGAAGAGTTGTATCATCTCGCGGCGTACGCTCGGCCAGGTAACCACCGAGTGCGGCGCAGGCCGAGCCGGTTGCGGGATCTTCGGGTACGCTGAGGCCGGGCACGAACACGCGTGAGTGTACGTCAGCATCCCCCTCGCCTTCCAGCGCAAACACCATCACTTCCGACCCGAGGGTGCCCGCAAGCGACTTCTCCCACTCGTGCAGCACCACCCGCGAGCGCGAAACGGCCTCACGCGTTCGCAACGGCACGAGGAGGAATGGAATGCCGCACGACACCACCTGCGGCGCATAGCGTCCGTTCAACAGGTCTGAGGGTGCGAGGCCGAGTGCACGTGCAATGCTCTCGGAATCGGCATCGAGCGGCTGAACCTGGGGAAGCATCGCGACACTGAGCTGCGCGAAATACGGAATCCCGTTGCGCGCCCTGATGCTCACCGGAACCGGACCAACGCCTTCCTCGATAACGATGCGGGTCTCGCTGCCGCCAAGCGGAATGGCACCGGCATGCGCCAAAACTATCGCAGTACCAACGGTAGGATGTCCGGCGAACGGCACCTCCCCACCCGGAGTGAAGATCCGAATGCGGCATGCATTCGCCGGATCGTCCGGCGGCAGCACGAAGGTGGTTTCGGAGTAGTTGAACTCCCGCGCAATGCGCAGCATTTCAGAGGAATCCAGCCCGCGCGCATCCAATATGACAGCAAGCGGATTGCCCCCATAAGCGCGCGAGGTGAAAACGTCTGCGGTGCGGTATTGAAGCAAGAGCGGCAGATGACAAAGGTGCAGATAACAGCAAGGAGCAGATAACAATACTTTGTACTGAGCAGTAAATACTGCAGTTACTCCCTACTGACTACTCAGTACTCAGTACTGCCGTTATGCCATAAACGGGTAGCGGTACTCCCGCGCCCCCACAAACGTCTCCTTCACATTCCTCGCGCTTACCCACCGCATCAGGTTCAGCCTCGACCCCGCCTTGTCGTTCGTACCCGACCCGCGCGAGCCGCCAAACGGCTGCTGTCCCACCACCGCGCCCGTCGGCTTGTCGTTCACGTACATGTTGCCCGCGGAATGACGCAGCGCATACAGCGCCTGCCTCACGGCTGAACGATCACGCGAGAACACCGCGCCCGTCAGGCCGTACGGAGACGTCTCGTCCACGATGCGGAGCGTGTTCTCCCAGCTGTCGTCGTCGAACACGTGAGCAGTCACGATCGGGCCGAACAACTCCTCGCGCAGCAGCCTGTAGCTCGCGTCGCCAGCCTCGATGAGCGTGGGCTGCACGAACCAGCCCTTCGAACCCTGCGTCTTGCCGCCCGCAATCACCTTCGCATTCGCGCTCGCGTGCTGCAGCGCTTCCTCGTGCCTGCGGAACGCGCGCTCGTCGATCACCGCGCCCATGAAGTTGCGGAAGTCACGCGGGTCGCCCATGCGAATGTCGCTGATCATTGCCGCAACGCGGTCGCGCACTTCGGGCCAGAGCGAACGCGGCACGTAGATCCGGCTCGCTGCCGAACACTTCTGACCCTGGAACTCGAATCCGCCGCGCACGATCGCAACTGCCAGCGCCTCCGCATCGGCAGACGAATGCGCAACGATGAAGTCCTTGCCGCCCGTTTCGCCAACGATGCGCGGATAGCCACGGTAACGACCCACGTTGCGGCCGATCGTCTCCCACATGGAATTGAAAACCTCGGTGCTGCCGGTGTAGTGCAGCCCCGCGAAGTTCTCGTTCTCCATTACGACCTTGGACATCGCGCCGGGATCGCCCGTTGGCACGAAGTTGATCACACCCGGCGGAAGCCCTGCCTCCTCCAGAAGCTGCATCAGGTACCATCCCGACAGCATGGCGGTCTGCGACGGCTTCCAGATCACCGAGCATCCCATGAGCGCCGGCGCGGTAGGCAGGTTGCCCGCGATGGACGTGAAGTTGAACGGCGTTACCGCGTAGACGAAGCCCTCCAGCGCGCGGTAGTCGAGCTGGTTCCACATCGTGTGGTCCGACAGCGGCTGGTCGCTGTAAAGCTCCTGCGCGAACTGCACGTTGAACCGCCAGAAATCAATCAGCTCACATGCCGCATCAATCTCCGCCTGGTGCACGGTCTTGCTCTGGCCGAGCATCGTGGACGCGTTGAGCGTGTCGCGCCAGGAAGTGGTGAGCAGCTCGGCGGCCCTTAGAAAAACGGCGGCGCGGTCTTCCCAGGCCCAGTTGCTCCACTCGCGCTGCGCTTCGCCCGCGGCCTTCACTGCGCGTTCAACGTGCTCGGTGGATGCGCCGTGCCAGTCCGCGAGAACGTGCGAGTGCTCGTGAGGCATCACGGACTGGTGCAGGTCGCCCGTGGTTATGTGCTCGCCGCCGATCACGAGCGGGATCTCGATGCGTTCTTCCGCCATCGAGCTCAGCCGTGACTCGATCGATGCCCGCTCGGGCGATCCCGGTGCATAAGACCGAACCGGTTCGTTCACCGGCGGCGGAACGTTGCGTCTGCCGTTGAAGCCGGCGAGGCCGGCGCCCTCGGGCAGGGAGTTGGACGACGAAGAGTGAGACGAGCCACTTCCGGCCGAGGCCGGCGCAGCTGAGTGTGCAGAAGGCGACATGGCGTGGGGCAGGTTGAAGGTGGTTGCTGGTACAAGGTAAGGAGTTCGCCCCGATTTGGGATGGCGCCCGGGCGCACGCCGGCCTATTACTGTCGGAGCGCCCGCGCCATCGCGGCCCCGAGCCTGCATCCGGACTCAGCACCGCGACGGCAGCCTCCCGTCACGCCAACCGACCCCACACCGCAACCCATCGCCTTGCTCCTCGGCTCCCATACCATAGACAACGGCGGCATACACATGGCCGTCAGGCGCGCGGCCGCCGCAGGCATGAACACCCTGCAGCTCTTCACCGCCATTCCCAAGTTCTACAACGAGAAAATGTCGGTGCGCCCCGAGCGCATCGAGCGCTTTCGCGAGGCGCTGCACGAGGCGTCCATTCGCGGCAGCGACGTTCTCGTTCACGCATCCTACCTCGTTGGTCCCGCAACGGCAGACGAAACCCGCTGGGAGCGCGTTCGCAACGCCCTCACCAAGGAGCTGGAGCGCACCACCGCCCTTGGAATAGGCCAGTTCTGCTTCCATCCGGGCAGTGCAGGCACCGGCAGCGCGGCAAAGGGAGCGGCCGAGCGCGTGGCGAAGGCCATGGTGTACGCGCTGGAGCAGGTGCCCGGCGAGAGTCGCATCCTGGTGGAGAACACGGCCGGCGCCGGAAGCACCTTCGGGCGCGAACCGAACGAAGTGGCCGCCATCCTCCACGCCGTGCCCGAGGAGCACCGCGCGCGCGTGGGCTACGGCCTGGACACCTGCCACCTGTTCGCCAGCGGGCACGATCTGGCTACGTCTCGCGAGTCCCTCACGAGCGTCCTAGACGCATTCGAGAACGCCGTGGGAACCCCGCCGGACTTCTTTCACCTCAACGACAGCGAGGGCGCACTCGGCTCCAACAAGGACCGGCACATGCTCATCGGCCAGGGGCAGATTGGCGCCGATCCATTCCGCTGGCTGGTTCAGGACAAGCGGGCGAAGAAGGTACCGCTTATCCTGGAAACACCGCATTCCAACCCCGGAATTGCGGAGGACGACCCCTCTCCCGACCCGTTCGACGTCCAGATGGTGACGATGTTGCGTGGGTGGGGTGGGTCACGCTCGTAGGCGCCCCAGTATTGCGCTCAGCCAATGCGCATCTAACTTGGGGCGCGAGTACGGACCCGCGGTCAAATGCCAAAGGGTCATCATCATCCATCAGGAGAGCACCGATGCCCGCGAAAAAGACGGCGAAGAAGGCAGCGCCTGCAAAGGCTGCGGCCAAGTCAACGGGAAAGACAGCCGCTCGCAAGCCGAACGCCGCGTTCATGAAGAAGATGAAGCCCAGCGCCGAGCTTGCAGCGGTGGTTGGCTCAACGCCCATGCCTCGCACTGAAGTCACCAAGGAGCTCTGGGTTTACATCAAGAAGCACAACCTGCAGGACCCCAACGCAAAGAGGATGATCAACGCCGACGAGAACCTGAAGAAGGTGTTCGGCGGTCGTAAGCAGGTGTCCATGTTCGAGATGACCAAGCTCGTAAACAACCACCTGTCTGACGCCTGACGTCTGCAGCTGGTTGAAGGATGGGGGCGTTGCATTCGTGCGCGCCCCTGTTTCGTTTTCGGAAGCCAGGTGGCCGGCGCGGCACGGTGCCCCTTGCCTCCCCCCGCTCTTCGGCGGTTATTTCGCAGTCGGGAGCAGCAGGCAGTCAAACCCTCCAACTACAGCCGTGGCCAGGAAGAAAAAGCAGGCAGCAGGCAGCAATGCGAACCGGGACTCATCGCGCGACGTCGTGGCGAAGGTGCGAGGCAACGAGGGAAGTGCAGCCAGGCCGGGTGCGCGCGAGAACATCCGGTCGCTGCTCTTCGCGGTGCTGCTCTTCCTCGTGGTCCGCTCCTTCCTCGTTGCGGGCTACCGCATTCCGAGCGGCAGCATGGAGCCAACGCTGCTCATCGGCGACTGGCTGTTCGTAAACAAGCTGCGTTACGGTCCGGTAATTCCGTTCACGAACGTGCGGTTGCCCGGTTACGCGGAGCCTGAGCGTGGCGAGGTGGTGGTGTTCATCTCTCCGTACCAGGCAGACGAAGCCGCACGCGGGCTGGACCCGCTGCCTACGCTCGTCAAGCGCCTCGAGGGAGTGCCGGGCGACACGGTGTACATGCGCGAGGGCGTGCTTCACGTGAACGGTACGCCGAAGCCGCAGGGCCCGGAGTTCGCTGTCAACCCGGTTGGGTCACCAGAAGAAATGAACCCGCTGTTCGCGTGGCAGCTGCGGTACTCGGTATCGGGAACGCGCTTTGGAGATGCGCCGGCAACACCCACGCACGATCACTGGGGGCCGCTCGTGATACCTGCGGGCCACTACTTCATGCTCGGTGACAACCGTTATGCGTCCAAGGATGGTCGCTACTGGGGGCTGGTGCCGCGCGAGAACTTCAGGGGGCGTCCGCTGTTCGTGTATTTCTCGTGGGACAGGCCGAATCGCGACATTCGCTGGACGCGCCTGGGCCACTGGATACGATGAAACCCGCGCGGTTGCCCGCGTTCCTGGCTGCGGGAGTGCTGTGTGCCTGCGGGCCTGCGGCAGACGGCGCAGCCGGCGATCCCGCGCGTGATGCAGACTCGATGGCCGAGGCCGCGGAGCTGGCCGCGCGTGAGGCATGCGGTGACGCCGCCACCATAAGCGGCAACGGCGTCGGCACGCTCACACTCGGCATGAGCGTGACCGCTGCACGCGATGCGTGCGACATGCGAGACACCACCTTCACCCTCGGCGAGGGCCTGATGGAAAGCGGCCTCACGACATCGCTTGCAGCCGGTGGTGCGATCGTTGCCCTCACTACCGACAGCGACAGCGTGCTGCGACTGATAGTGACCGGGGCCGGTCCGGCCACGGAGCAGGGAATTGGCGTGGGCTCGAGCATCGCGAGCGTTCGTGAGGCATACCCGGACGCCTGCGTGATGTCCGGCGAGGGAAGGCTCGTTGCAATCGCGCCGAACACGGGAGTGTCCTTCATGACCACGAGCCCGGTAGGCCCCGCGAACCCGCGCATCGAGAACGTGCCGGACACCACCACGGTGTTCCAGGTGATCGTGCACGGCTCGGATGGAGTCTGCCCGTGATGAGCGTGAGGCGCGCGAGGCCCGCGAGGCCCGCGAGGCCCGCGAGGCACATGAGTCCGAAGCTCCGGTCGTACGCACGTGGCGCGCTGGCCAGCCTGTTCGCGCTTTCAGCGCTTGCCGTTCCGTCGCACTCGCACGCCCAAACACCGGCAACGCCACCGGCACCGGCACAGGCCAACCGCGGCCAGGTACAGGAAGTTCACTTCCACACACCTGCACTCGGCAGCGACAAGCGCATGCTCGTTTACCTGCCGCCCGCATACCACGCAGACCCCACGCGTCGTTTTCCCGTTGCGTACTACCTGCACGGAGCGTTCGGCAGCGAGAGCGACTGGGTGCGTCTCGCGTCGCTCGACGTCGTGATGGATTCGCTGGTGCGGGCCGGCATGCCGCAGATGATCGTCGTGATGCCTGACGGGGACGACAGCTGGTATACCACCTGGAACACGCTCCCCAACGCGTCGCTGTGCCGGGAGCTGGTGCCGGAGGGGCAGCCGATCGAGACCTACTGCGTGGGCTGGCCGCGCTACGATGACTACATCGCCCGCGACGTCGTGCGGCAGGTCGACTCCACTTTCCGCACCCTGGCGGCACGCGAGCATCGCGGCATTGGCGGGCTGAGCATGGGCGGCTACGGCGCCATCGCACTCGCGCTGCAGTACCCCGGCGTGTTCGCCGCCGCCGCCAGCCACTCCGGCGCGCTCGCACCCATCTGGGGCAGCCGGGGCGGCCCGGTGAGGGGTGAATCGCTCCCCTCGATGAGCGAGGTGCGCGAGGCCTACGGCGATAATCTCTGGCGCAGGATCCAGCCCGCCTTCGGGCGGGATTCGGCCGGCTGGCTGGCGCGCGACCCGGGCGAGCGTGCCATCGCACTCTGGCGCGGCGACCGGGAGCGCTTTCCGGCCCTCTTTGCCGACGTGGGGCGCGACGACTTCCTGCTCGACCAGAGTCGGCGCTTTCGCGATACTATCCGGGGGTTGGGTGCGTCCATTACTTACAGCGAGTGGAGCGGCAGCCACTCCTGGGAGTACTGGAGCGCCCACGTGCCCGAGTCGCTCGCCTGGATGGCGGCACTAATCGCCCCGAAGTGACCGATTGACGGCACGTCACAAGCAGCGCGTTTCCGCGTGCGCTGCCACCATCCCCGGCCTCCGCCCCTGGCGGCGCCCACAACCGAGACCTGGATGAGAGAATTCATTCCACGCGTAGCTTCGGATTGGACGCTCGAGGAACCGCAGGCGATGCGGCGCTTTTCGCGCTCCGTGCTGGAGACCGCGATCCTCACCGGGGTCGCGCTGAGGGCCCTGCGCGCCCTCGTACTCTCCGCCGGCATCGGCGACAGCTGGGTGCGCATAGTCCTGTTCGCCGTGGTGGCAATGCTCATCCTCTTCGGCGTGGCCACGCTGCACCTTGGCAACTACCCGGTAAAGCGCTGGCTCTGGCGTGCGCCGGCCTTCGCGGGCCTGGTGGTAGTGGCCGAAATGACGGTGAGCGCACTGCTGATCTCGGTGGGCCGCGAGTACATCGGCTCCTCCGTCGCCACCTGGGGCGACTGGCCAGCCATGCTAAGATCCGCCATGCTTACGCGGATCCCCGCCGTGTGCCTGTATTCGGGACTGCTGGCGGGAACGGTGCAGCTTGTGCGCAGAGTAGCAGCACGTAGTAGTTGAGAGGCAGTACTCAGTACTGAGTACGATGCCGGTCCGCGCAGCGCCGCCCTGAACACCTCACAGTCTCCAAAATGCCCCGTCTGTTCCTTCTCCTGGCACTGTCCGCTACCGTGGCCGGTGCGCAGTCGCCCGCACCCATGGCCCTGGACAGCTACCAGCTGCCGAACGGGCTCAACGTCGTTCTAGCCGAAGACCACTCCGCGCAGGTTGTGGCCGTGGACATCTGGTATGACGTGGGGTCTCGCAACGAACGGCCCGGACGCACCGGATTCGCCCACCTCTTCGAGCACATGATGTTCATGGGTTCCGGCAACGTGAAAACCGGCGACCACATGGCGCTCATAGACGCCGCCGGCGGTTCGCTCAACGCCAGCACCGCCGAAGACCGCACCAACTACTACGAAACCCTCCCGAGCAATCGCCTCAACCTCGCGCTCTGGCTCGAGGCCGATCGCATGCGCTCGCTCAACGTCACGGACGAGAACCTGGACATCCAGCGCAACGCCGTACAGGAAGAACGCCGCCTGCGCGTTGACAATCCGCCCTACCTCAAGCTGGTGTTCGAGTACCAGTACGCCGTTGCAGACACCACCGCCTGCTTTCCCTACGCGCATTCGGTAATCGGGTCCATGGAAGACCTCGGCGCCGCATCGCTGGATGACGTACAGCAGTTCTTCAACACGTACTACGCACCCAACAATGCAACGCTCGTGATCACCGGCGACTTCAACCCGGATGAAGCGCGCAGCCTCGTGCAGCAGTACTTCGGCGGAATTCCGCGCGGCCCCGCGCCGCCGCCGCTTGCAGCGTGCAATCAGCCGTACAACACCGGACAGGTACGCCGCACCGTCACGGACGTGAACGCAACCCTGCCCGCAGTCCAGCACGTCTATCGGGCGCCTGCCACCACCAGCGAGGACTTCCCCGCGCTCGAACTCCTGGCATCGGTACTGGGTGACGGCCAGAGCTCCCGCCTGAACCGGGCTATCGTTCGTGAGGCACGCGCCGCATCGGCATCACAGGTGCTCCTCAACGCACTCGGCCCCCGCCGCGGACCGGGCACCTTCACCATCCTCACCGTCTCCAACGGCCAGGCAAACGCAGACTCGCTCGACAAGCTGGTCGCCACGCAGATAGCCCGCGTGGTGAGCGAAGGCATCACGCCCGCCGAACTCGAGAAGGCGCAGAACATGAAGCGCGCACAGCTCATCTACGAACGGCAAACCGCCTTCAGCCGCGCCGAGGCCATCCAGCGGAACATCATGTTCTCAGGTTCCCCGCAGGCAATCAACAACGAGATAGACGCCTACCTGGCCGTGACACTGGCAGACATCCAGCGGGTAGCCGGGAAGTACCTCGTACCGGACAACTCCTTCGTATTCCTCGCCACGACGGAGAGTGCACAGTGAACACTCCACCCGTGAGGTATCCGGGCCGTCGCACTATCGCGCGACGCCCGCGCACCACCACCATCCTGCAGCTGTCTGCGGTTCTCCTGCTCACCGCCTGCGCCAGTTCCAGCCAGACTCGTGTGGCAGACGATCCCGCACCCGCACAGCAGGTGCAGCCTGCCCCACGCGCCGCGGCGGCACCCGCTGCCGACACGGGCTTCCCGTCTTCTCCGCCGCCAGCCGCACCGGTACAACCTGCAGAGTTCCCGCCGTTCCAGGAGGCAACGCTCTCCAATGGCGTGAGGCTCGTGGTCGTGGAGAACGAGACGCTTCCCATCATCTCGCTCAACCTCGCCCTTCCCGCTGGTGGCGTATACGCACCCGAGGGCAAGGAAGGGCTCCCGAGCATGCTCGCCGCACTGCTCACCAAGGGCGCCGGTGAGCGATCGGCGGAGCAGATCGCGGAGGACATCGAGAGCGTGGGCGGCAGCATCACCGCCGGCGCGGGCTCTGACTTCCTCACCGTCGGTGTCGGCGGGCTCAGCTCCGCCGCACCGCTGGCCTTCGAGCTCATGGGCGACGTGATCGCTCGCGCAACGCTGCCCGAGTCCGAAGTGGAGCTGCAGCGTCAGCAGATGCTGAGCGGCCTTCGCCTGCAGCAGGGACAGCCGGATGCACTGGCGCAGCGTGCGTTCCTCACGACGCTGTACGGCGACCACATGTACGCGCGCCTGTCCACGCCGGAGTCGGTCGAGGGCATAACGAGGGCGGAGCTGGTGAGCTTCCGCGACAGGTATCTCAAGCCGGAGGGGGCGCTGCTCGTGGTTGCTGGCGACCTTACGCTGGCCGAGGCGCAGCGGCTCGCGGAGAATGCATTCCGCGGGTGGACCGGCGCGCCACCTGCCACGCCTGACGTGGGCACGCTGCCGGATCGCGACAACCCCGTGGTCGTGCTGGTGCACCGTCCGGGTTCGGTGCAGAGCACCATTCTGATTGGCAACACCACCTTCCAGCCGAACGACCCGCGCCACTACGCATCAGTTGTCGCCAACGAGATACTCGGCGGCGGCTCACAGGGGCGCCTGTTCCAGATTCTTCGCGAGCAGAAGGGCTGGACCTATGGAGCCTACTCGTCGCTGTCACGTCGCTCTGGCGTGGGGTACTTCGCGGCGCAGGCGGAGGTGCGTACCGAAGTAACGGACTCCGCGGCAACGGAGATGCTGCAGCAGCTCGTAAGGCTGCGCACGGAGCCGGTGCAAGCAGATGAGCTGAGCCTCACGAAGTCCACACTGGTTGGGCGCTTCCCGCTCACCATCCAGACCGCGAGCCAGGTGGCGGGCGCGGTGCGCGACGCACGGCTGTACAACCTGCCTGGCGACTACCTGCAAACGTACCGCACCAGGCTCGCGGCAGTCACCGCACCACAGCTGATGAACGCGGCCGAGCACTTCACGCGCGGCGAAGGTGCCGTGATGGTGGTGGTGGGCGACGCAAGCAAGGTGTACCCGTCTCTGTCGCAGGGCGCGCCGGGCCCGATTACGATCATCAATGCCGAGGGCGATACGCTGCAGCCGTCGGACATCGCGGAAAGCGCGGCGGCAGCGGGTGCACCGAGCCTGCTCGATGCCTCACGCCTGCGCGCGTCCCGCGACAGCTTCAACGTGGTGGTGCAGGGAACTCCGTTCGGAGCGATGGTGCGTGACCTGCGCCAGGAAGGCAACGAGTGGGTTCTCACGGACAGCAGCAGCATTGCCGGGGCACGCCAGGTCACAGTCGTGAGGCTCGGCAGCGACCTCTCGCTGCGTTCGGTTACTCAGCGCGGATCCATGCAGGGGCGGGACATGAAGGTGAACGTCACCGTCACGAACGGAACCGCATCGGGCACCGCCGCCACACCACTCTCGCAGTTCGAGGAACGCCAGGTGAACGCCACCGTTCCCGCAGCCGCAATAGACGACAACTCGCTGCCAACGCTCATCGCGGCACTGCCGCTGGCACCGGGCGCAACATTCCAGATTCCCATTTTCTCGGCCTCAACCGGCGGAATCACCCCGCACACCGTTACCGTTGAAGCAACGGAAGAGGTTACCGTACCTGCAGGCACGTTCAACGCCTACAGGGTTTCGGTGGCCGGCGGCCAGGCACCAACCACCATCTGGGTGTCTGCACAGGCACCGTACAGAACGCTGAAACTCGCACCCGTCGGCGCGCCACTCGAGATAGTTCTCGTGAAGTAGCGAACAGCAGGCGATATTCCAATGTGCATGCACCGGCGCACGCGTAAATGTCGCCTGCAGTTCACCAGGCAATCATCGAACGATCAACCGCTATCGTCATCCGGATGAGAATTCTTTCCCTAGTGCTGCTTCTGGCCGTGGCCGCCTGCTTCACGGGCGGCCGTTCCGGACCGCTGGTTATCGCCGAGCCTCGCGAAGACGTGCTCGTGGACAGTGCCATGCTCATGGCCGACATCGGGGCTCTTGCAGCCGACTCCATGCAGGGGCGCGCAACAGGCACCGAGGGCAACGCCATGGCCCGGCGCTACATCCTGAGCGCGTTCCAGCGTTCGGGCGTGCAGCCGTTCGGCAACTCGTTCGAACGGCCCTTCACCTTCACGTCGCGCCGCGACAGCACCGAGATTAGCGGTGTGAACGTGGTGGGCTGGGTTGCAGGTGAAACGTCGGACAAGGTTATCCTGGTAACGGCGCACTACGACCACGTTGGGGTGCGCAACGGCGAGATCTACAACGGCGCAGACGACAACGCGTCAGGCAGCGCCGCGCTCCTCGCGATGATCCAGCACTTCGCGTACGCAATGCCGCACCACACCATCGTGTTCGCTGCGCTCGACGCAGAGGAGATGGGGCTGCAGGGCGCACGCGCATTCGTGAACGACCCCCCGTTCGACCTCGCCGCCATATCCGTGGTGGTGAACATGGACATGCTGAGCCGGAGCGAGAGCGGTGAGCTCTACGTGGCGGGCACGAGCCACTACCCGCAGCTCGCCCAGTACGTGGATTCGGTAGCTGCGCTCACCAGCATCAAGCTCACCAAGGGGCACGACACGCCGAACCCCACGCCGCGGGACGACTGGACTAATCAGTCGGATCACGGAGCGTTCCATGCAAAGGGAATTCCGTTCCTGTACTTCGGCGTGGAAGATCATCCGGGCTATCACAAGCCAACAGATGACGTGTCGGACATCACGCCGGGGTTCTACATCAGGGCCGCAAGCGCGGTGATCATGGCGGTTGAGGTCCTGGACCGAAACCTGGCCCGGCTGTGAACCCAGCCTGACTACTGCCTACTGCCTACTGAAGTATCTGCCTACTGCCGTCTCAATACTGACTACTGCCGTCTCAATACTGACTACTGCCTCATTAATGCCCACATCCTCTGTCGCCAGGTCGCTCTTCTCCGGGATCGTGGACTACGCGGGCCTCTTCCCGCCGGCGTCCCTGTCCATGGAGGATGCCGTGCGCGAATACGCCACCCGGCGGCTCACCCGCGAACGCTGGATGCTCGGCCGCTTCGTGGTACCTGCTTCCGACCTGGCTGAGTTCTCGCGCGTAGCCATTGCCGTACGCAGCGAGGTGAGCGAAGACGAATCGCTCTGGCCAGTCACCGTGGTGGCCACCGACGACATCGAGGAAAACGTGGAAGCCATGCGCCGCCTTCACGCAGCGCAGCAGGGCGCCATCCGTCCGCTGGCAATCTCGGGTATCGAGACCCGCGTATCGGAGCCGGAGCAGGTGCGCGGCGCAGTTGGCCACCTCACCGAGTTCTCGCCGGAGCGCTACGTGGAAATCCCGCTGGACCGCGATCCGGCGCCGTTCATCACCGCCATTCGCGAGGTGGGCGTGCGCGCCAAGGCCCGCACCGGCGGCGTGAAGCCGGAGTCAATTCCGCCCGCGTCACAGGTTGCCAGGTTCCTGGCCGAGTGCGTGCGGCAGGACGTGCCGTTCAAGCTCACCGCCGGCCTGCACCACCCCATTCGCGCCGAGTATCCGCTCACCTACCAGGAGAACTCCGAGCGCGCGGTGATGCACGGATTCCTCAATACGTTCCTGGCGGTGGCGCTGCTGCACGGCGGCGGAAGCATGGAAGACGCCGTGCGCCTGCTGGAGGAGACGGACGCCTCCGCGTTCACCTTCGGCGATCACTCCATCTCCTGGCGCGACCGCGAGTTCACCGAAGTGGCACTCGGCGACGCGCGACGCCTGGCCACCGGTTTCGGCTCCTGCAGCTTCGCCGAGCCGGTTGAAGGGCTGCGCGAGCTTGGCGCGCTGAGTGACGGACTGGGCACGAGAAGCTATCCGGGCAAGGCAGCGGGCGAGGAGAGACGCGAGGCTCCGATGTAGTTTGCAGGAGGAGCAGCAGTCGAGACCATCGCAGCGCACGCCAACCCCCGCCAATACAAATGTCCAGCTGGCTCGAATCCGCCAACGCCCCCGACTCAGACTTTCCCCTCGAGAACCTTCCGTACGGAGTATTCCGGCGCCGCGGCACCGATGAGAGCTGGCGCGTGGGAGTGGCGATCGGGGATTCGATCCTGGACATACCTGCGGCGCTGAGGGCCGGGCTGGTTGCGGGTGAGGCGGGTAAAGCAGGTGAAGCGGGGGCGCGAGGCGACGCAGGGGCGGCGGGCGCGAAGGGCGGTTCAGGTGCCGCGGCGCTCGCGCGTGAGGCAGCCGAAGCCTGCGACACAAACGCCCTGAACTCCCTCATGGCACTCGGCCCCGCGCACTGGCGCGCACTGCGCGAGAGCCTCACCGCCATACTCTCGGCCAGCACAGCCGAAGGACGCGACGCTGCCTCACGCGCGAACGAGATCCTCGTGCCCATGGAGAGCGCCGAGCTCACCATGCCGGCGCGCATCGGCGACTACACCGACTTCTACGCCTCGCTGCACCACGCAACCAACGTGGGCAGCATGTTCCGGCCGGACAACCCGCTTCTCCCCAACTACAAGTGGGTGCCCATCGGCTACCACGGTCGTGCGTCGAGCGTGGTACTGAGCGGCACGGACGTGAAGCGACCCTCCGGCCAGCGCAAGGCGCCTGACGCGACCGAGCCCACCGTAGGCCCCTGTCGCATGCTGGACTACGAAATGGAACTCGGCGTGTTCGTGGGGCCGGGCAACGCGATGGGAACCACCATCCCAATCGAGGAAGCGGAGAACCACCTGTTCGGCATGTGCATCCTCAACGACTGGTCCGCGCGCGACATGCAGGCGTGGGAATACCAGCCGCTGGG